>JADGRT010000265.1 GCA_017880715.1 Verrucomicrobiia bacterium
TTTGCAGCACCCGTCGATTGGCCGCAATGGCTTGTTTGGCTACTTCATACTGCCCTTTGGATAACGCATAGCAGACGGTTTTACCGTGGCGTTTGCCGGTCCAGAGGCAGTAGGGGCCCTTGTTCATCCATTGGCCCCCGACCTTCCGGCGCAACGTCCGGCGGACCACCGTGCCTAGGCAGATCCAGCCCACCTGCGCCAAGGAGCCCGCCAGGCGGGTATAAGCCTTGGGCGGGAGCCCCAAGGAGTTCCGTAAGTTAGCATCCATACGCCAAAGTTTGGCATAAAGAACCTTGACCGTCAAATATTATATCTGTATTAATACAGATATATGTTTACCACCGCTCCACTCTTTGGCAGGTTTCACTCGCCTTTCAAGAAAATCGTCCCGTCCTTGCGCGGGCAGCCCCTCCATCACCTGGAAAGCCTTTGCGCCGACCGGATTGCCCCCGCTCTCCTGGCCCCCAATGACACGGAGCGCGAACGCATCTTCACCCCCAGACTCACCTTCCTGACCTTTCTGGACCAAGTCCTCAATCCCGGCAGCTCTTGTCGCAATGCCCTCGATCAAATCAAGACTTACTACCAAAGCCTGCCTGCCCCCCCGCCGATCGACAACAGCACCAGCGGCTATTGCCAGGCCCGCGCCCGCTGGACCACCGCCGAGTTGGTGGACATCCGTTGCCATCTGGCTAAGCGCCTGGCACTGCACGGGGACACCCTCTTGGCCGGACTGGCCGTTTCCCGCCCGCTCAAAGTCATTGACGGCACTACCTTTAACCTGCCCGACACCGCGGCCAATCGCGAGGTCTGCCCCCAGTCGGAGGATCAGCTACCCGGTTGCGGCTTTCCCCTGGTCCGGTTGGTGGGCGTCTTCTGCCTCAAAACCGGCGCCCTGCTGGAGGAAGCTTCCGCGCCCCATACGACCAGCGAAAACGCCCTGTTCCACGACCTGTGGCCCACCTTCCAGGCGGACGATATTCTGCTGGCCGACAGCAATTTCAGCTCCTATGGCTCCCTGGCCGGACTGCGACAACAGGGCGTGGACGGTCTGTTTGAGCTCCACGCCAGCCGCAAGCGTGATTTCCGCCAGGGCCGACGGCTGGGTCCCAGGGACCGGCTGGTCACGTGGATCAAGCCCAAAGTCAAGCCGGCCAACTTAACCGAGGAGCAATGGCAGCAACTCCCCGCCACCCTCACCGTGCGATTGGTGCGCGTGCGCCTGGCCACCCAAAACGGGCGCTGCCAATACCTCACCCTGGTCACCACCCTCACCGATCCCAAAGCGTGGCCGGTCCGGTTGCTGGCGGCCCTCTACGCCCGGCGCTGGAAAATCGAACTCTACTGGGATGACATCAAAACCACCCTGCAAATGGATAGGCTCAGTTGCCGCACCCCCGCCATGGTCCACAAGGAACTGCAGATGCACTTCATCGCCTACAACCTGATTCGTTCGCTCATGGGCGAGGCCGCGCTGCTGGCGCATGTGCCGCTGGATCGGATCAGTTTCAAAGGGACTATGGACGCGGCGCACCACTACAGTCTGGCGATGGATAAAATCCCGGTTCGGCACCGCCATCGCCGGCGAATGCTCTTCCTGGAAATGCTCTCCACGATCGCTGCGGATCTCGTGCCCGAACGGCCGGATCGGCGGGAACCTCGCTGCCAGAAACGCCGTCCCAAGGCCTATCCATTTATGACGCGCCCACGTCATTTGATGAATGATCTGCCCAAAGACTCACGCCGCAAAAAACACCGTGTTTCTTAACTTAGCGCCATTCGGCAACCAGCCGGTCCTTTCTCCTTTAGAGTTCGCCCGCTCGCGTTTAGCGTAGCTTCCAGGGGGCGCGATAGGGACGGGTCAACCATTTGCTGGCCTCTTTATCGCCCACGATGACTTCTTTTTTGGCATCCCACTTGATCGGACGGCCCGCCAGCATGGCGATGAGGCCGAGATGCCCCGGAATGGCCGAGTGATGCGCCGTTTCGACCGGCGCGATCGTCGGTTTTCGCGACTTCACGCAATCCAGGAAATTGCGCTGATGATTGCGCGAGTGATAGAGGCTGATCTTCCGGTCCTTTTCCGGCAGCCGCACCAGGTCATTCCATTCCTTGTTCGAGGCGTCGAATCCACCGCGATCGACCCACACCCAGCCGTTGGCGCCAATCCACTTGGTGCCGCTGCGAATATCCCCGTGCCCGCCGGCGATTGTCATGGTGATGTCCTGGGGATACTTCAAGGTGATGCGGTACTTCGTGCAGGTGTTCCACATGGCGTCGGCCGGCGGAAATTCGCCTTGGCCTTCGATTTCGGACGGTCCCGCGTTGTCGAAATCCAGCCCCCAATGGGCGATGTCGCAATGATGGCCGATCCAGTCGAGCAACTGGCCGCCGCCGATGTTGTAATTCCAGCGCCAATTCATGTGCACGCGGGCTTTGATGTACGGTTCCATCTTCGCGGGGCCAATCCACGTCTCGTAATCCAACTCGGGCGGCGGGTTGGAAACTTGGTTTTCCTTGGCCGTCCCGGCAAAATCGGTATGTCCGCCGGGCAGCCCAACCTCCACGGACTTGATCTTGCCGATCAGCCCGTTGCGGACGATCTCGGCGGCTTTGTGAAAATTTTCCACCGACCGCTGCCAGGAACCGGTCTGCCAAATGCATTTGTTTTTCTGCACCGCTTTCACGATGGCCTGTTGCTCCGCGATGGTCCGGGCCAGCGGTTTTTCACCGTAAATATCCTTCTTCTGCTTGGCCGCTTCGGTGGCCACCAGGGCGTGCCAATTGTCGGGCACCGCGAGCATTACGGCGTCGATGTCTTTGCGAGCCATCAGTTCCCTGAAATCGTGATAAGCCTGGCAGTCTTTGTTTTTGTACTGGTTGTTGACCGTGTTGACGGCCTGTTCCAGATGTTTGGTGTCCAGATCGCAGGCGGCGACCACTTGACAATCGTTCTGTGCCAGAAACGCCTGGGTGTTGCCCGGTCCCTGCATGCCCCAGCCGACCACGCCCAAGGTGATGCGTTCGGAAGGAGCGGTCCTGCCTTCGGCCCCAAAAACAGTGGCGGGGATGATGGTAGGCGCCGCGCAAATCAAGCCGGCAGCGGCCAGAAAACGACGACGACTGATGCCCGTGCTAAAAGAAGAATTGTTCATACGTTCTAATGACGCACTATTGGCCGTCTGGATTCGAGCAAAAAATGACTGCCAATTGGGGGATGGTCGCTCAACTTATTTCTGCTTTGACGCGCGTCTTCGTTCCTCTCCGTGAACCACCGGGAGCGCCGGCATCTTGCCGGCTTTTTTCTGTGAGGCAACGATTTGCCAGCAAGATGCTGGCGCTCCCAGTAAAAAGGTTTATGGTCGCAATGCTTGCCCCATTTGGTGTCGGGGGCTTCCCATCAACCGCGGCCGATTCGGCGCGCTACGCCAACCGGACGCCGCAGCGCGGCGTCACTACCCAAGAATCCGGTTTGCCAAAGGTCCAGTCCAGATTCGCCGACTTTCCCCTCGCCTAAACACCGTCCTTCTTCTAATCTCGCCGCATCGCACCCTATGAACACCGACCAACTCTATCAGGAACGTTTGCGGCGCTACGTCACCGCCATGCGCAACGAAAAACCGGACCGCGTGCCCATCCGGCCGTTCGTGGCTGAATTCACCGCCCGTTACGCCGGCTACACCTGCCAGGAGGTGGCGCACGATTACACCAAGGCCTTCGAGGCGGCGATCCAATGCGCCCGCGATTTCGATTGGGACGCCGTGGTGCCGAACATGGTCTATGTCTGGACCGGCCTGGCGCAAGCCGCCGGGCTGCGTTACTATGGCATTCCGGGCATCGGCATCCCGCACACCACCGGTTTTAATTACATCGAACCACCCGAGCACCAGGCGTTCATGAAGGAGGACGAATACGACGCGCTGATCGACGATCCGACCGGTTTTCTTTACAACGTCTGGCTGCCGCGGGTTTCCACCGAGGTCTGCAAAATCGGCGAGCCTTCCACCTACCGCAACAATCTCTCGTTGGTAAAAGGCGCCATGGCGATGCTGTCCTACTTTTACGCCTTTGGACCCCAGGTGGCGCGCCTCCGTTCCGAATGCGGCACGGTGTCGGCCATCTCCGGCATCTTCAAAGCGCCGTTCGATATCATCGCCGACAAGCTGCGCGGTTACATCGGCCTTACCATGGACATGCGGACGCAACCGCAGAAGGTGTTAAAGGCCTGCGAAGCCTTGATGCCGCACCTCTGCCACGTGGGCCTGACCACGGCCGATCCGAACCGGCTGGTGCCGATCGGGTTCTGGATGCACCGGGGCTGCGTGCCGTTCATCAACCCGAAGCAGTTCGATTCGCACTACTGGCCGACGCTCAAGCCGATCATCCAGGAATTCTGGAAACACGGCCACCAGACGCTCTTCTACGCCGAGGGCAAATGGCGGTACCATTTCGACGCGTTCACCGAACTGCCCGACCGCAGCATCGTGTTTCACGCCGACCAGGACGACATTTTCGAGGCGCACCGCAAACTGCATCACAAGTTCTGCCTCAGCGGCGGCATTCCGAATGTGCTGCTCAGCTATGGCAAGCCGGAGGAGGTCCGGGATTTCTGCAAAAAGGTTCTCCGCGAAGTAGCCGGCGAGGGCGGCTACATCATGGACGCCGGCGCCATCATGCAGGACGATACCAGCATCGAAAACCTCCGGCTGATGACCGCGGTCGGGCGCGAATTCGGCGCTTATTCCGCCGGCTCGTTTCAACCTCC
The DNA here is from genome assembly GCA_017880715.1 of Verrucomicrobiia bacterium. Classification (GTDB taxonomy): domain Bacteria; phylum Verrucomicrobiota; class Verrucomicrobiia; order Limisphaerales; family UBA1319; genus JADGRT01. The sequence goes on from JADGRT010000265.1 coordinate 4,766, forward strand.
CACCGCCCTGCCGCCGGCCGATGTTCCCGCGTCGGCGGCCGAACGACCGACGCTCGCCGGGATGGCGGGACGCGCGCAGCCGAAAGTGCGGCCGGGCGTCTGTTATCCTTGGGAAGACAAGGTTAAAGAACTGCCGCCCATCACCGGCAGCCAGGACTTGATGCGGAAAATCTGGGAGGACATCGACGCCTTCGGCAACCTGTACATCTGGCAGTTGCTGCTGAGTTTTTAGA
>JADGRT010000266.1 GCA_017880715.1 Verrucomicrobiia bacterium
GATGTCAAACTAATAATTCCAATTATTCAGTAAATATTAAAAGGACAAAGGCAATTTGCGCCGGAGGCGTATGGAACGGATCATTCCCAATCCCTAGTCCCGACTGCCAGACCAAGTTCGGGAGGTCAAACCACTCGACACCAAGAACTGATCGTTGCGGACCGAACCACTGCCAGCACGATGGAGGGGGAAGTTCCAAAAGGACCAGGGCGCGGGCGAAGACTTCAATAACCCGCTGTTCGATATCATTTATAACGGGCAGCCCTCGACCATCACCGAAGTCAACTGGACGCCGCCCAACCGCTTCCGGGCGGATTCTCCGGTGCTCGCCGCCGCCTAGGGTTCTCTTCAGGGGAGCGACGCCATTTTCCATTTTGCGGTTGGCTCGCCTTCGTGGGATGGCACCCCACAATCGCAAGTCCTCGACCTTTCGCCCTTTATCAACCGGACGAACCGCATCTCGAGAAGCCAAACGGGTGAGCTCGAATGGAATTGGGCCCAGGTCCTCGTCCGGATTTTGGCTCCGGCGGCGCAAGGACTGGGCGGATTCCTGAGCGCCGCGGGTAGCGCGGACTTTCCGGATGCAACCATCGAAAGCGCCAGCGAATACGGTTCGATCCTGCTGGTCGCCTTGGAGGTAGCGATCCCCTACTCCTTCAATCCCAGCTTCTTGAGCTTGGGTGCGATCACGGCTTGGCAGTAAGGATTCCGGTTCTTGTTGAGGCGGTAGTAATCCTGATGGTATTGTTCAGCCGGATAAAACTCACCAGCCTTGGTGATTTCCGTAACCACTGGCCGGGAAAATTCCTTGGCCGCTTCCGCTTTGGATTTTTCCGCAATCTTGCGCTGCTCGTCATCCGCATAGAAAATGGCTGAGCGGTATTGCGTGCCGGAATCCGCGCCCTGACGGTTCAGCGTCGTGGGATCGTGCGCGTGCCAAAAAACCCGGAGGATGTCGGGCAAGGTCGTTTTCTGGGGATCGAAAACAATGCGGGCGACTTCAGCATGGCCGGTGTTCCCGGTGCATACTTGTTCATAGGTGGGATGGTTTTGGTGGCCGCCCATGTATCCGGGCAGCACCGACAAAACACCGGGTGTCTGCTGAAAAACCGCCTCGGTGCACCAAAAACAACCGGCGCCCAGCGTGATGGTTTGGGCGCCTTCAGGGACCGCGCTTGGTTGGGTTGGCATTTTTTCTTTAATCCTATCGGGCATGGCATCGCCACCCGGACAAAGGGCTCCGAACCAGGCGTAAAACGTCAGCAACAGGCAAACAAGTTTCATGTCGATACTCCGGCCACAATTTTCCGGCAAGCGGTGCCGGTTCTGGTATCTCTTCAACTTCCATCCGTATGGCAAACTAACCATGTTTCAGGAAAAAGCAACCGGGCGATCTCCGGCACCGAGGCGGTTCCTGTCGTGCCCAACTGATGGATGACAATCGAAGCCGCCGCGCTGGCCAACTCGAGAGCCTCCGGCATGGAAGCGCCGGCGGCCAAAGCCGCTGTCAGGTTCGCGGTCACCGCGTCCCCGGCGCCCACAATGTCGATCTCACCACGCACCGGCAGCGCCGGAACTCGCGCTACCTCGCCATTGGGTTCAGCCCCCAACAAACCCTGATCCGCCAGGGTGACAAACACCCGGTGACCCAGCCGGCGCGCCAACTCGGCCGCCCGCTGTTGCACGGCGCTTAGATCCAGCGCGCGCTGAATCCCCAACAGCCGGGCGAGTTCTTCGCGGTTCATCTTGAAAGTCACGGGCGGAAAATGCCGCAGGCCTCGGCGACTATCGGCCAAGACGAGCAGCTTCGGATGCGCCTGCGCCAATGCTTGGATTTGCCGCAACAAACCGGCGGTCATCACACCGGTATTCGCCTGGTCCACCTGCTCCAGAAGAATGATGGCGTCCACGCGGTCGGCCAGGGCGTTAACCGCCTTTTGAAAGAAAACCTCCACTTCGGGCGGCGTAAGGGTCCAATTCTTGAAATCGAGCCGGTTGAGTTCCCGCGGCGGTTTGCCCGCCTCGCAAATGAGCGGCTTGGTGTAAGTAAACGTTCGGCGCCGCGGAGTTTGAATAAAGAAATCCAGCCGCACACCCGGTTGGTTCGCCAAAGCCCGACGCAGCTCCCAGCCCTCGCCATCCTCGCCGGCCATGCCCGCAATCCAGACCTCGCCCACCCCCAGCGCCACCAGATTGTTCAGAACCGTTCCGGCTCCGCCAGGCTGGGATCGCACCTGCACGACGTTATGAACCGGCAGCCCGGTTTCGATGGACATTTCGCCTCGGGCGGGATCGATTTCGAGGTATCGGTCCAGACAGAAATCGCCCACCAGGGCAAGCCGCAAGCGCGGGTAACCCTTGGTGATTTGGCTAAAGCGTTCTTCGTTCACAAGCGTTCCAGTTGATGAAAGAGGTTATGCAGGAAAACCAGGTTGTCGCAACTCAGGTAATGCATCGCGCCCCCCATGCGCGAAAAGCTTTTGCAGAAACGCAGATAATAGGCCGGATTCGATTTGGGCGGTTCGCCCCCGCTCCAATCCCAATGACCCCCCTCCTGTAAATCAACCACGTACAACGTGTGGTCATGCACGATCGAACGCCCCGCCTGAAGCCGGAGATTATTAACGCAGCTCAGGCTTTTTTCGAACACCTGGGGAGCCATGATGGCCGAACCGATGGACATCACCACCCCGCCATCCAATTCCTCGACCGCCGCTGCAAACCGGCGAAAATCCACGGCCGCCGCCCGGCCAATGGCTGCCCCGTTGAACATTGGATGCACGCTGATAATATCGTAGCCGATGCCTGGATGCACCGTCAGCGAAATCAGGCGTTGAAAGGCCTGGCCCACGATCGACGCGTGCGGCCAGCGATGGGGCACCACCGTAGCGCCCTCGGTAACCTGCTTGACATGCAGCGCCTGCAGCAAATCAGCGCGGGCCGCTGCCAGCGGATGCAACGGTTCGATTTTCAGGGATTGCTCCAGCGATCCCGCCGAAGGCACCGTCACCCCATTGCGCATGATGAAGCGGCCCAGGGCCTGGCCGTAACCTTCGCCGCGCACCCCGCCGACAAGCAGCGCCAGGTGGATATATCTTCCTGTTTCATCCCAGGCGCCGAACGTGCCGTTGGCTACGTTTTCCTTGACGCTTTCGGTGGATTTGCCGAGAAACGCAAACTCCCAATCATGGATGGAACCCGCGCCATTGGTGGCCAGGTGGGTCAGCCAACCGCGATCCATCATCCGAGTCAAAATCCGGGCGGCGCCATTGCGCAACAGATGGGCCCCGTACATCAGGATAACCGCCGCATTCCGTCGGCGCGCCGCGGCGATGCGCGTGGCGCATTCCGTGATCCGCTCCAACAATGGCTCCGCACAAGCCGGCGGCGGCGATGCGGGATCCACCAGAATATCATCCACGCAACAGAGGCTCTTGCGCTCGGCCAGCGGCTGCACTTTGACGCGCGTCAAATCGATTCGTGAAGCATTACGGCTCATAACATTATCGAGTTGTCAGCCTGACAGCGTTGTTTCCCCCAGCAGGATGGGCAACCACCGCTTCGCATCCCGGAAATCCGGTATAACCACATCGGCGCCCACCTGCAGAAGCCGCTGGCGCTTCCATTCGTCAAGGTTGCCGGACCCGTTGTTGGCCTCGTCGCTGGCCACGGCAACGGCCAGTCCCCCCACGGTTTTGGTATTCTCGATCTCGACGTAGCCATCCCCGAAGGACAACAACTGATTTCCTTCGATCTGGTTTTCCCGCAGAATGCGCTCGATCACCATTTGCTTGGAGAAATTCCGGTAGTTATCGAGCGCGCCATAAATGCGCGGGCCAAAATACTTGGCTAGGTCCAGCAATGCCGCCTCCCGTTTTACAAACAACTCATCCGTGCCGCTGGCCAGATACATGGGCAGTTGGCGCGCCGCCAACAATTCCAACAGTTCCCTCGCCCCGTAAACCAGCCCATCCTCACGCCCCAGGCTCCCGTCTCGAAGTCCATCCAGGCGCGAGCGAATTCGCTCATCCAGCCGTCTCAGATATTCGTGCTTATACCACAAGGGATCACGCGGCTGGCCGCCCCGCTCTTTCACCCGTTCGGCCAATTGCATCATTTGGTAGATGGTCTGCTTGCCGTTCAGCCGCATGATGTCATCGAGCAAGAGCTGCCGGAGTTCGGTTGCGTTCTCGCCCGTTTGACGCGGCACCATTTCCTCGAACATAGGCAGCATCACTTCCGGCCACCCCTGGCGAATCAGCGACAAAGTCCCATCGAAATCGAACAGCACATGACTGATCGTCCGATGCGGCACAAACGAAGCGCTGAATTCAATCTTTCCCGAAAAACCGGCGGGCAGCGAAACAAGCATGATTACAGCATAACGCACCTGGTTCGGATGGAAAGACTTTTGGATTGGCCACGCCGGGGACAACTCACTTTGTTTGCCGAGCGCTCTGCGGCTGAGACGGGGCGCGGGCGTCCTTGCCCAATGTCACTAAGATTTCAGGGTCATCTGAAAGCGCCAGAGGACTGGCGCAGTCCAAAACGCTTCGCGAATTCACGGCCGGTTCAAGCGGGCGCCAGCTTTTGGACTGCGCCAGTCCTCTGGCGCTTTGGGAAGGACGCGGCTGACCGGTCCCTTAGCTCTCGCATTTTTTTGAATCATTCATTTTGCGCATCGTCAATGCGGAATCCCGGTCCGCTAACCCGGCCGGGAAGCAACTCGCTTTTTTCGTAGCATCCGGCGTGAGCCGGATCATTATTCTCCGCCGAGCATTCGAAAAGCTGCGCAAAATTCGGGAGTTTGAGCCGACTCACGTCGGCTGCTACATCGTCAGCGAAGGCGTTTGCTTCGTCTGGGGGCAACTTGTCAAGTTTGGCCCAGCGTCCGGCCAATTCAGTGCAAGTTAGCGCGGCCTCCGGCAAAGGAATGAGCGTGGCCACAGGTTCACCCTCTCTAACGATGATGACAGGCGCGCCCG
>JADGRT010000267.1 GCA_017880715.1 Verrucomicrobiia bacterium
TGGGTGGAATGGGGGACTCTGTCCCCCAAACCCCCTGGGATTTTTCGCTTTGTAGCTGCGCCTGCAGAGGGTTGGGGCCGGATGATCGGGTTTAGCCAACCGACCGGCCCCGCTGCAGTATGCAGGCTCGGGACGGCGCTCGGGTTGCGTCCCCGCAGAGCCCTATCCTCCGCCCAAGCATCGGCAGCATCGCAGCTCGCCCATTGATTTACAAATCCAGAAATGAATAGCTGATCACCCAACGTCTCGGGTAGTTTGCCGTTGTTAAAGACTGCAAACCCTTGACCAGGAGACCAGCTATTCAACTGCACCTTAAGACCGTTCTGAACCGGATTCAACATTTTGCCGGTTTCATTTACCGGGAGGTTCGCCTCCTGGACCAGGACTCCTCCCTGCGCATCGACATCCACTTGGAGGCGCACGCTGCCATGGACGGTAAGTGTGCTCAGTGTCTGCTGGCCGCCTCGGGCTACGATCGACTGCCGGAACGGTTCTGGCGTTTCGTGCCGTTGTGGGGGATCCCGACGGGTTTCTTCTACGCGCCGCGCCGGGTAAACTGCGCCGAACACGGCATCGGCGTCGAACACATTCCCTGGAGCGCGGGCAAACGTCCGGTGACCATCACGATGATGGTCTTCCTGGCCCGCTGGGCACGCCGGTTGTCTTGGCGTGAAACGGCTCGGGCCTTCCAGACCAGTTGGGAGGCCGTCTACCGCTCCGTGGATTGGTTTGTCCAATGGGGTTTGGCGCATCGCAAACTGGAAGGAATCGAAGCCATCGGCATCGACGAGATTCACTGGGGCAAGGGACTGCGTTCGGAGAACTTCCTGACCGTCATCTATCAGATCGACCGCCACTGCCGCCGTCTGCTTTGGGTGGGGCCGCGCCGCACCCAGGCGTCCTTGCGCCGGGGGTTGGCCGCCCTCGGACCGGAAGTCGTCCGCGGCCTGCGTTTTGTCTGCAGCGACATGTGGCAACCCTACCTCCAAGTCATCGCCGCCCAAGCGGGTCACGCGCTCCACATCCTCGACCGCTTTCACATCACCTCGCACCTCAACCAGGCCGTTGACCAGGTGCGCCGCGCCGAGTGCAACCGATTGCGCGGTCGTCCCCAAGCCGCCAAGCTCAAGCACATGCGCTGGACATTGCTGCGCCGCGGCAGCCGCGTCCGCGGCCGAGCCAAGCAGAAACTCTACGGCCTCCTGCACACCAAACTGGCCACCGCCCGAGCGTGGATGCTCAAGGAAACCTTCCAGGACTTCTGGCGCTACCGTTCCCTCACTTGGGCGGCCACCTTCCTGGATGTCTGGTGCGAGCGTGCCCTTCGCAGCCGCCTCGAGCCCATGCGCAAGATCGCCCGCATGCTCCGCTCCCACGAGGAACTCATCCTCAATTGGTTCAAGGCCAAAGGTGAAATCTCCAACGGCCCGGTCGAGGGCCTCAACAACAAAATCCGAGTGGTCACCAGACGTTCCTATGGCTTTCGCACGTACCACGCCATGGAAGCAGCTCTCTATCATAACCTTGGACGATTACCCGAACCTGAACTCACCCACAGATTCTGCTGACGAGACGGATATCATTCGTTCCCGCTCCAACCACCCGCGCGATCCCTATTCCAATCAAGGCGATCAGAGTGACTGCGATCATTTTTCTTTTCATGGTTCCTTTCACTTGTTGATTTTACAGGGAAACTATTTCCTGCCGCTCCAAGCCGAGCTCTTCCGGTGCCGGGTCACCAGGATTCAACCCGGACCCGGTAAAATCGCTGGGGTCCATCCGCCATCGCATCCGTCAAGGTTTTTACCGTTCCATCGCCGCTGAGGGTGACAATCGTCGTCCAGTTGGTTTCAGATAACGAATTCTTGCGCTCGAGAACATAAGTACTGAAAGAAGTCGTGACCAAGGAGAGGGTGAACCGGCCCTCACGCAGCTCGGGATGGGGCGTGGCCATGATGGCGGTGGAACCGCTCACCTTCAACTCCAAGCGGCGAATGCAGACAGCCCCGTCGGTGTTGGTGGCGCACAATTGGAAGACATACACATCGGCTACGTCCGGGATAAAGGTTGGATTTCGTACGTTGGCGGAAGATAACTCGGCGGTTGAGCCGTTGGGACGCCGAACAATGCTCCAGAGCCAGGAAGTGGCCGTTGGCGGATCGATGTCCAGTTGTCGATGAGCACCGACCGCGCTCCTTTTGGCATCGATAACGGGTTTGTCGGGGCAAGTGGGAAGGGAACGCCGTACGGTGTGATTCAGGCTGTCGGCCACCATGATGTCGCCGTTTTGGTCCACCGCAATGCCATACGGCCAGGTGAAACGCGCCGAACCCCCGGTTCCATCCCCGTTGCCGTTGTCGCTGAAATCGGCGGGCTTCATGTGGGGAGCACCCGCCAGGGTAATGACCCGTCCGTCAGGAAAAACTTTTCGTATCACCCCCGCCATACTATCGGAGACATAAAGGTTGCCCAAGTCATCCACGGCGATTCCTGCCGGAAACCAGAACCGGGCGGCTCGGCCCGGCCCATCGATGCTTCCTGGAATTCCCGGCCAGCCGGCCAGAGTGGCTACCAGACCGTTGGTGCTGATTTTTCGAAGAATGGAATTGCCGGAGTCAGTCACATAGGCGTTTCCTGTTTTGTCCACCGCCACCCCGTAAGGACCGTAAAACCGTACCTCCGCCAACGAACCATCCGTGCTGCCGAATTCCCCGGCTTTGCCTGCCAGCGTGGTCACCTTGCCTTCCGGACTGATTTTGCGAATGGTATGATTTCCAAAGTCCGCCACCCAGACGAAGCCTGATCCATCTACGGCGATACCCTTGGGATTATTAAAACGCGCCTCCGATCCAGTACCATCCAAACTGCCAGGGCTTTCGGCAAGTCCCGCCAGGGTTGTGACAACCCCGGCTGGACTGATTTTGCGAATGGTGTGATTCGCACTGTCGGCGACATACACACTGCCCCCGCTGTTCGCGGCAATGCCTTCGGGGCTGTTGAATCGGGCCTCGCCAACCAAGCCATCGGCATGGCCACTCTGGCCAGCCAGTCCGGCCAACAGGACCACCTCGCCTCCGGGGCTAATTTTTCGTATCGTGTGATTGCCCATGTCGGCTACGTAGAGATTGTGGACGCCATCCACGGAGAGTCCGCAAGGAGCGTAGAGCCGGGCCTGGGTGCCTTTTCCATCGATGGCCCCAGGCAAACCTGCGGCGCCCGCCAAAGTAATGAAGGTCACCTCTTCAGCAGGAGAAGGTGAGCAAGGAGTCAGTAAAAAGGCGTGGTAGTAGCCGTATATGCTTTGTCCAATTCCGACTATCTGACCGGACTCATTGATGGAAGTGGCGACCTCGACGACAAATCCAGCCGTCTCAGGGATCAAATCGTTTAAATCGAGCATGCGCCCGTTTTCATAGAGGAAAGCGCGCCCGCTCGCTTTGCCTACGACCTGGCCTCGATTATTGGACTGGCTGGCGAATAGCCTAACGCGCCTGCCTTTTCCTCTTAATTGGGCAGGGCTTGGTGTCCTGAACGGGAGCGGCGTTTCGCTAAGGGACTACCACCCGATAAAAGCGCTGAGGATAGAGATCGGCACGATCATCACGATAAGGAAAGGAGTTTGTGGCCGAGAAAAGGCTCTCCAGGAGATCCCAAGTCACCATATTGGTCGATACTTGGACCCGGTGCGTTGTATTCTCCAGGGTTGTTAGCACAGTGAAGCTGAACGAACCGGGGATTCGTTTTTCAGGATCGCGCAGGAGGAGTTTGCCTACTCGCACGAGGATCGGTTCGCTGGTCCCAATATTGCCGAGATTATCTCTCACACTGGCGGTAATTAGGAATTCACCCTCAGTTCGATTGCTCAAGATGAAGGAATAAGGATAATCCACAGTAGCCAACAGATTGCTGCCCTGATAATATTTAACCGGATTCTCGCTGCCATCCGTCGTATATACTTCAGACGAAACGGGTATTTGGGCGGGAACAATAAAAGAGGTGCCACTGGCCGGAGCCGTGATTTTAATGACCGGAGGAGCAAAATCCTGTATGACCTGGATATAAACAGGCGCGGAAGTGGATGTGGCACCCCAGAGATCCTGCGCCACCGCAAACAGGGTGTACTGTCCGGCCGGTCTATCCGGATCCGGAATGACATGTGTCCAAACAAACGTATAAGGCTGATTGGTTAAGGTGCATAGCAAGCGCTGGTTCGCGATAATTTGGATTGCGCTAATGTTGGTGCTCGGAAGAGTCAACTCTGCAGCAATCCGAATGGTCGCCGGGATACTAAACAACCGGCCCGATGAAGGTTGGGTTATCTTCACCCATGGCGGCTCGTTAGCGGAACTTTCTCCAGAGACTTCCCCGCCAAAAGCAGGCCCCCGCTGCATGCAGAAATGAACAAATACCGTCGCTATGATCAAGCGGAGAGTTTTCAAACAGCCTCTTAGGACTCGCAACCGTTACTGGGTGGTTAATGGTTGTTTCTGTTCATGGTTATAACATGGGCATAAAGCAAAAATCCGATTGTTGGTGATCCCTTACCGGCAAAACCAAATCCTCCTTATTTTCCAGCCGCCAGAGACACGGTCCAGGTCCACTTGGAAATAGCAGCCATTCTCCGGATCATGGTAATCCAAGCGCAGGAGGTTTTCCGAGGCGATGTGGGCGCGGTCCATAAAATTGTCCGGCATCCAACTGCGGTTGATCATGGCGGCGAGCTCGGCCTCCCGGCCCAGGGCGCTGGAGTCCAAAAACTGGGTCAGAAAGGCGGGATCGTTTGATTTGGAATGATCCATCAAAGGCTGCACCACCTCCGCCAAGGTGAATAAAGGTTCGAGGGCGACCCGGTAAAAACGTTGTGCGCCGCTGGCCGCAGGATCGGCCAAGGTTATTTGAGTGCCATTGCCGGACGCAAAGGCCACAGCGGCCCAATGGGGCTCCGTCAGGGAGTTCACGAATTCAAGGGTGTAAGT
>JADGRT010000022.1 GCA_017880715.1 Verrucomicrobiia bacterium
GGACTGGCGCAGTCCAAAACGCTTCGCGCATTCACGGCCGGTGCGAGCCGGCGCCAGCTTTTGGACTGCGCCAGTCCTCTGGCGCTTTGGGAAGGACGCTTCTGATCTGTCCCTTAGTTCTCGCCGCCGCGTGCGACATCGAAGATTAACATTTCCACCCCTCAGAGGAAGCCGAGCAGCCGCCCGAGCGCGCGACTTGACCATGAAATCTAGGAGATTGTGACGGATCGCAGTATGGATTTACACGGATAAAAATGGGCTTGGTTGACTCTCATTACCGGTAACTGGTAACTGGTGACTGGCAACCGGTATCTTGACCAGCATCCGGTAGCGCAAATCCTGGCCCCCCGCAGCGACACTCATTCGAAGGCCACCCAAGTTTCCGCCGCTGGCTCCATTGTCTATTGTTGGCGGTCATCTTGGAGCCGCGTTCTGCACTGGCTCGCTTTTGAGCACACCCAACACGACCCCGGCCAGCACCAGGACGGCACCGGCGATCAACCAGGCCGAAGGAGTCTCACCGAAAAGAAAAAACGCCGCCACCGTTCCCAGAACAAACTGGGCCGGAATCGATAGCGTCACCATCTGAGACTTGACGTGGCGCAGCAGGTAAATGGCGAGCGTGTGTCCACCGACCGTGGGTAACAAGATGAGACCGAGGAGGGCAAGCTGCGTGTTCGCGTTGCCGACGAAGACGCCTCCGTCCACGGCCAGTCCCGCCACGGCTTGCACGGCCGCCGCCGTCGTATAGACAGGCAGGCTGAACAACAATGCGTGCTGATTGGTCCGGTATTTGCGAGTCAGAACGAAATAGCAGGCGCAGAGCAATGCCGACACCAGGGCCATCATCGAGCCGGCCAACTGCTCGCGACCGTAAGCCAGTTGCCGTCCGAGAATCCACACCATGCCGAGGCAGGCCAGCATGCAGGCCAGCCGCTCCGAGCGATTCAACCGTTCGCCCAGAAGGGGTCGCGCAACGAAAGGGGCCAGCAAGGGCTGGAGGCCGATAAAGAGCATCGCGTTGGCAATGGTCGTATGCTGGAGAGCCCAGGCCCAGGTGGCGAAATGCAATCCGAGAAAGCTGCCGGCGAGTGAGGAACCAAAGGAAAAGACGGGCGGCCGCCGCTGTTTGCGCCATTCCATGAACCACCAGGGAAAAAGCACCAGGGCGGCTCCCAAGACGCGCCAGAATCCGATGCTGGTGGCGGGAATCCGGCAGTAGCGCGTAAGGATCGCCGCGCTGCTGGTCAGGACGGTGATGGCCAACCACACCGAGACCGTGTGGTGCCGGTGCAGGCGCGCGATGGATCCAGGAAGGTTCTTCATACAGACACTACGTCGGCCAACAGTATTATCATGCTGCAAACCATGCACGCCAAAATGCACAGGTGACTTTTCTAACACCGGCGGTTACCATGGTCTTCTGAAAGCAGGCCTCTGACTTTCTATCAATGGACTAATGACCTGTCCCTTCGTTTCGCCAATTGGGCCGATTGTCAGCCTGCTTTCCTTTTTCCGGGCTTGACCTCGACAACCGGGGGACGATTTCAACACCTTGCGGGCGTAGCGGCGTCTCGGCAGAGCGCCGCATTCTTTGCCCGAAACCGGGAAGCGGGCGGCGCGATGGAGAATGGATTGCCCAACGCTGGCAGATGGGCTGTCGGCATACTGAGCAGTCATCGGCATGGGCCACACCGGGAGCGCCGGCATCCCTGCCGGCAAAAGCCCAACTTCCACGCGCCGGCAGGGATGCCGGCGCTCCCGGTACGTACCCGGTCGGCTGTAGTCCATCCCGCAGATTCATCAGTAAGATGGCGAATTGTTTAAAAAGGTAGTCATTATGTACCATAGCCGTGACCCCTTAGACGCCTTTGTGAGTGAATACCATTATTCACGGCCTGACCCCGTTCCGGCCTGACCCCGTTCTGATCGCCATCCGTAACTTCGGCCAGCCGCCCCGATGCGACAATAAAAAGTACGGCCGTACTTTATATTGTCGCGCGGCTAAAGCCAATTCACGGCGAATTGTTTGAAATGGCAGTCATGTTCTACCATAGCCGACCCCTTTGCCGCTTCTCCAATTGGGCCGATTGTCAACCTGCTTTCCTTTTTCCGGGCTTGATCCCTGCTATGGGTTCATGAATGGGCCCTGGCTGCCAGGTTCGTGACTTGGAAAACTGCTTTTCATTTTCGATTCGTCGCTTAGAATATCGGGGTCATGATTCAACGTTATTCCCGTCCGGAAATGCGCGCGATCTGGAGCGAGCAGCGCAAACTGGAGATCTGGCTCCAAATCGAACTGATCGCTGCCGAAGCCCTCAGCGCCGAAGGTCTGGTGCCCAAAAAAGATCTGGCCCAAATGAAGGCCAAGGCCGCCTTCAGCCTCGAACGCTGCCAGGATCTCGAGCGCACGCTGAATCACGACGTCATCGCCTTCACCACCAACGTGGCCGAAAACATCGGCGCCCCGGCTAGTCGGTGGCTTCACTTCGGACTCACCAGCAGCGACGTCCTGGACACCGCCTTCGCCGTGCAAATGGTCCAATCGGCCGATATTCTGCTTGCCGACGTGAAAGCGCTGCGCGAGGTCGTGGCCGCCAAGGCGCGGAAACACGCCTTCACGCCCATGATCGGCCGCAGCCATGGCATTCATGCCGAGCCGACGACGTTCGGCATGAAAATGGCCTTGATGTACGACGAGTTTGGCCGCGCTCTGCGCCGGTTGGAACAGGCCCGGGAGACGGTCTCGGTGGGCAAACTCTCGGGCGCCGTGGGCACCAGCGCCCATCTCTCGCCCCCAATAGAGTCGTACGTTTGCCGGCGTCTGGGCCTGCGGCCGGCGCCCATCGCCACCCAGGTGGTGCAGCGGGACATCCACGCCGAGTTCATCGTCACGCTGGCCTTGGTGGCGGCCAGCATCGAGCGATGGGCCACCGAATTCCGCCATCTCCAGCGCACCGAAGTGCTCGAGGCCGAGGAGTTTTTCGCCCCAGGCCAGAAGGGCTCCAGCGCCATGCCGCACAAACGCAATCCCATCACCGGCGAGCGGCTCACCGGCCTGGCCCGCGTGATCCGCGGCAATGCCGTCGCCGCCCTGGAAAATGTCGCCCTTTGGCACGAGCGCGACATCAGCCACAGCTCGGTGGAACGGGTGATTTTCCCCGATTCCTGCCTGCTGCTCGATTACATGCTGGTCACGCTCGCCAAACTGACCGAAGGCTTGATCGTGTATCCGGAAAACATGGCGCGCAATCTGGAGCTGTCCTTGGGCATGTGGAATTCCCAGACCGTGCTGCTGGCGCTGATCAAGAAGGGATTAACTCGCGAGGCGGCCTATGACCTGGTCCAGCGCAGCGCCATGAAAACCTGGCAGGCCAAACACGCCGGCCAGACTGGGGCGGATTTTAAGACCCAGTTACTGGGCGATCCCGAGGTGGCCCAATACCTTTCGCGGGCCGAGTTGGACCGCCTATGCAATCTGAAATTCCACTTCCGGCACGTTAAAGCGCGGTTGAAGAAGTTGGGAATTGTGAATCTGGAAGTTAGCAGTTAGAAGTTGGTCTGGGGCCGCGGGTTTCGCCGGACTACGCTTGCCGAGTGTCGCCCCCGCCATCCCCTGGCCGTCTGTCCAGGCGTGTTCGGCGGCAAAATTCCTGGAAAATTAATTTCCTTCCTGAACAATTGCGCATACGATTCGTCAAAGAAGCCATGAAACCGCTGGCCATTCTAGTGCGAACCACAGCCCTGGCTGTGCTGCTGCTGGCGCTGCCAGCCTGCCAGCACTCCGTGGAGAAGTCTGCCAAAACCGGCAAACCGGCGCCGCGCGTCACCATCACTGCGAAGGCCGCCGCCGCCGCTTCCGCGCGCTCCAAGGCTCCTCCCCCCGCCAACCACAACGCCAAAATCAACGAAATCCTCGCCTTGGCTAAACAGAACAAATGGACCGAGGCCGAAACCGAAGCTTCAACGCTTTACGCCTTGGATCCGAAGAACCTGGCGGTGCAGCGCGTCTATAACTGGGTCAAAACCGAGGGACCGAAGCGCCAGGAAAAGAGGACCGAGGATGAAATTCGCGATATCAGCTCCAAGGAATCGCGTTTTAATCCCACGATCAAAAGCCTTCTGACCGATAAAAAGAGCAAGGGCCTGCCTCCGCGCAGCGATCTGCGCGAGGCGATTGAACAGATCAAGTCCTCGCCCTATATTCCGGAGAGTTTCGGCAAAACCATCGAGTCCAAAGGCACTCTAAACGACCTGGATTCCCACCCCAGCCGCATGGACGCCATCCTGGAAAAGGAGATCTCGGTGAAGCTCGACAACGTGACGCTGGAGGCCATCATTTTCAACATCGGTCAGGCCGAAGGCATCAATTTCGTGGCCGACAAGTCGCTGGCGGCGTTCCAGCAAAAGCTCAGCCTCAACTTTAAGAACGTCAAACTCGCTGAGTTTCTGCGCTTTGTGTCGCGCAACCTCGACGTGCAGTTCCAGATTGGCGAGGATTTGATCTGGATCATCGATGGCAAGGATCCCAAGAAACTCTTCGAAGAAACCCGTTATTACCGCTTGAAACGCGGCTTTATCATTCCGGCCCAGTTCGGCCTCAGTGACGCGGTTAAAACCACCGTCACGGCCGCCGATAAGACCACCACGGTTTCCGAGACGCAAAAGTACGAGAATTTCGTGCGCGACGGCGCGCCGAAAACCCCCTCCATCGAAGCGGCGCTCAAGCAGTTCTGCGCCGACTCCAAGTATTACATCGACTACGAGCGCAATCTTATTGTCGCGCGGGGTACGCACGAGCAGTTGCGGCTGATGGAGAAGCTGATCGAGGAATTTGACCGCCCGATACAACAGGTCTTTATCGAGGCCCGGTTCATCACCGTAACCGAGCCGGCTTTTCTGCAGCTTGGGATGGCCTGGGATAATCAGGGCGGTCCGGGCGCGCAGCGTCAGGCGGTCGATTTCACGGGACTGGCCCCCCGGCCCGACGCCGCCCAGAATCCGATCGTCAGCCCGGGGCTGGATGTCACGTGGAAGGGCATCCTGAATCAACCGAATCTCACCGCCACCCTGACCGCCATCGAGCAGAGCGGCGAGAGCGAAACCCTCAGTGCGCCGCGCATTACGGTGGTGAACAATCTGCCCTCGACCATCAGCGATGGCAAGGTGCAGTATTACTACGAGGAGTACACGGTGACCCAGCAGATCCTGCAATACGCCTCCACCTCGCGCGTTTCGCCGCTGGGCAAGCCCACCAAGCTCAATTCCGGCGTCTCGCTGGATGTGCTGGCCAGCATCGGCGGCGATGGCAACAGCATCCTGCTCGCCCTCAAACCCGAAGTCGTTCAGGATGTCCAGATGGTCAATTTCGCCACCATGAACGACCGCAACGAACAGGGGCAGCTCGTCAGTTCCTTCGACATCAAACTGCCGGAGATGCGCACCCAAACCCTGGCCACCCGCGTGGTCGTGAAATCCGGGCAAACCGTGGTCATGGGCGGCGTGCTCGAACGGGAGCAGCGGACCTTCGTCGAGTCCGTCCCGGTCCTGAGCAGCATCCCGCTGATCGGCGCGGCCTTCCGCCGCCGCACGGAAATCGACCAGCCCCGCTATTTGCTGGTGTTCGTAACCGCCACCCTTCTCTCGGAGTCCGGCGAATTCATTGTCAGCCCCGACTCCGAATAATCCGGTGCTCCCCGCCATCGCCAACCTATTCAATCGCGCGCGCCCCTGGGTCGCTCAGCGTTGCATTGCCGTCGATTTGGGAAGTCATCATGTCAAGGTCATCATGGCCGAACGGATGCTGGGCCGAACCCAGATCGTTCACCAGGAGATCATCGACCTGCCCGGGGAGGGGCTGCTCTCCGCCGGAGAGATCAACCAGCATCTGCAGGAAGTGATGGCCCGGTTGGGCAATTATCCCGTTGCGCTGGTCATTCCGCAACACGCCGCCATCTCTCAAATCATCGATCTGCCGACGTCCGAGGAAAAGGATGTGCAGGCGTTGATCGCGCAGGAAACCCTCAGTTTGACGGGCCTGAGCGATAGTTCCATCATTTACGATTACTACCGGCTCCAGCCGTACGGAAAGTACCGCAATCCCATCTGGGTGACCATTGCGCGCGAACGGGCCGTCCACGAACAAATCAACCGCTTCGCCGGCACCGACGTGGAGATTTGCGAAATCACCACCACCGCCAACGCGCTCATCATGAGTTATCTGGCCCATCAGCCGGCCACCGGCCGAATGGTGCTGGCCGACTTGGGCGCCACCAGCACCACCGTGGCGATTCTGGATCAGGGCCAGTGCGTTTTTGCCACCAGCTTTCCGATCGGCGGCGAGTCCTTCACCGAAGCCGTTGCCAGCCTCCGCAAATGCTCCTTCGAGGAGGCCGAGCTTTTCAAACGGACCCAGGACCTTTTGGGGGAAGACTCCGAACTGCCGGAATTCTCCGAGGTGGTGGACATCTGGCTGAAGAGTCTGGAGAAAGCCATCCATGAATGGCACGAGGACCATGTGGACCGCAACGCCACCGCGTCGTCCCTGCCGGCCATTCTGACCGGCGGCGGGGCCGCGCAGCCGGGTTTGATCCGCTATTTGGCGCAAAAGTCGGTTTACACGATCCAACCTTGGCCCCGGGGCATCGCCGAGCCCGACAACCTGCCCATGAGTCGGTTCGCGGTTGCCTACGGCGCCGTACTGAAGACTTTTAATCCAGCGATCCGCTCGGCCTCGGTATTGCCGCAGAACCTGCGCACCATCCGCCGCCGCCAGCAATTCCTGGTGCGTCTGAGCCTGGTGTCATTGGGATTGCTGGCGCTTTTATCGCTGCTGCTGGTAGGGGGGATTTCCCACAAATTGTGGCTGATCCTCCGCAAGGAAACCCTGGTTGCGGAAGCCGAATTGGCGTTGAAAAAGGCCCAGGCGATTGACGTCTTCAACCAGCAGCGCGACCAGGAATTCGCCCACATTTTGCCCGTGCTGGAACGTCAGCAGAACACCGTCCAGGTGTTGCGGACGCTCCAAATCCTGCAGACGATTCGCGAGCCAAAAGATCTCTGGTTCGTGTTGCTCGCCGATCAGACCAGTTATTTCGCCGGCACCACCACCCCGCCGGGGATGGAAACACCCAAAACCAACGCCGTCGATAAATCGTCCGCCACCAACGGCCCGCCCGCCGCGCCCGCTCATGGTTTTATTGTCGAGTTGTGCATTCCCGACAAGGGCGGGGAAAAGCTCAAACCGCTCAACGATCTGGTGGCGGACTTAAAAAAACAGCCGCTCTTTCGCCGCGTGGACACGCTGCCGCCGAATCAGCGAACGAATCTGGTGGATCCCAAGGCGGTGCTCCCCGACCGCTATTTCTGCCTTGCCATCGAGCTGGCTGAAACCGGTTTTCGCCGCTCCGTCACCCCAGTCAAAAAGGGCGCGCCCTCCCCCCCGGCTGCCGCCGCGTTGCCGCCCTGAACCGAGCTCGGATTATGTACCGCCAAACGCTGCTATTCCGGTTTCAGTATGTGCTCGCCCTGGCCACCTTGGGGGTCACCACGCTTTATTTTGCGCTCTATCGTCCTTGGTCGGATCGCGCCAATAAACTGGACGGCACGCTGCAAAGCACCTGGACCCGGCTGCTGGATCTGAACTTGAAAAACCATGCCCAGCTTGGCATGGACACGAACACCGTCAGCGCCAACTTCAAGCTCGCCGAAAAAGGCGTCAACGCCGCGCAAAAATCCAGCCAGCAGGTGCGGGAACGAATCCAATTTAGCCCCGAGGTCCGCGACAAACTCCGACAAACCTTCCAGTTGCTGGACTACGAACAGGAGCGGCTGCTGCGCATCGACCAACTGCGCAGCCTGGCGGCCGCTAAAAAGGCCAGGCTGGAACCGGCCGTTACCGGCGGTTTCCCGGAATACACCCAAGCCAAGGACAACCCCGCGCTCCTGTACCTGCAACTGGCCCTGGTCAACCGCATCCTTACCAGCGCCCTTGCCAGCGGCGCCGGGGCCATTCAGTCCATTAGTTTGCTGCCACCCAAAATGCACGCCGTGGGGGACAACAATCAAATCCTGTTCGAGGAATTTCCCGCCCGCGTGCAGTTGACGGGTCCGACGGAATCGATCTTGGCGTTTTTATCCAGTCTGTCCGGTAAAATCGGCGACGCCACCAATGGCGTCGGATCCGCATCGCCCAAGCCAGCCCTGTTTATTGACCGCCTCATCCTGAAAAGCGCCACCAACCAGCCGAACGATTTGTCGCTCGAAGCCGTGATCAGCGGCTTTCTCAACCCGGAGGATCTGCCGTAGCCATGCTTAACGCCCTGGAAAAACATCTCTTGCTCGCCGCTGGCTGCGTGGCCTGGCTCTGCCTGGTGGTCTTCCTGGTCGTGCAGGAATTCGGCGGGCAGGTGCCCGCCCCGCCGGTTCTGCCCGCCAAGTCATCACCGGCGTCCAAGACCCAGCGCACCCGCCAGATTGACGATCTTTTTTCCCTTTCCTTCCTGGCGCAACGCAAAGTCGCGACCAATCTTAACAATCCGTTTTTTTCCGGCCCGTTTCAAAGCCCCCCGCCCCCGCCCACGACCCGCAAAATAACCGTGGTTTATCAAGGCTACTTCACCACCACTCACGGGGAAAAACAGGCCTTCGTCAAGGTTGGGGACCAACTGATTGTCGGTCCCGTGGGCACGAAAATCGCGGCCGACCTGACGATCAATCTGATCGACCTGGGAACGCTGACCCTGACGGATGGCGCGGGTAAACCCACGCCCTTGCCCTTCAACGCGCCCCAAACGCTGGAAATCCCGCTCTAGCCGCATGACCCCGGAAACCAAGAAAAAAGACGTTGGCGATCTCCTGCTGGAAAAGGGCGTCCTTACCGAAAAACACCTCGAACTGGTCCGGCGCCGCCAGGCGCGGCTGCAAATTCCCCAGCACCAGTCCATCGTTGACCTCAATTACGCCTCCGAGGAGGAAACCTACCGGGCGCTGGCCGAATTGAACAACCTGGAGTTTGTCGATCCGACCACTCTGGATTTGAACAAGGCCATCCTGCAGCTCGTCCCCGTCAAGCTGGTGCTGCACTACCGACTGGTTCCCATCGGCCAGGAAAGCGGCCAGTTGCTGCTCGCCGGCAGCGAACTGTTGTCGCTCAGCGACCAGGGCAACCTGCGACTGCTCCTTGGCAAACGCCTCAAACAGATCATCGCCTCCCCCAGTAGCATCCACGCGGTCATCAAAAAACATTACGGCCTGGGCGCCGATACCATCCAACAACTCCGCGACGATCGCGGCACGGCCGACGCCGCCCATGAAATCGTTTTCGATCTCAAATCCAAAGACGCCAACTCCACCGGGGATGGTTCGGTCACTAATTTTGTCGATCAAATCCTCCTCGAAGCCCTGCGGTTGGACGCCACCGACGTCCATTTCGAACCCTATCCCAACTCGATTCGCCTCCGGTATCGCATCGACGGGCTGTTGCAGGACATCCCGGTGCCGGCGGAACTGCGGCAGGTGTTTGACTCGATCGTTTCCCGCCTCAAGGTGATGGCCGGGTTGGATATCGCCGAACGGCGCATGCCCCACGACGGCCGCATTGCCATGAAGACCGGCCACGAGGAATACGCCCTGCGCGTGTCCGTGATCCCAACCAAATACGGCGAGTCCATCTGCTTGCGCATCTTGGGCCGTCAAAACTTGTTTCTGGACCTGGCCCAAATCGGCATGGAACCCGAGCAGCAGGACATCGTGGAAAAGCTGACTCAACTGCCGCAGGGCTTGATCCTGATTACCGGCCCTACCGGCAGCGGCAAAACCACCACCCTCTACGCGACCCTGGCCCATGCCAACGACAAGGGCCGCAAGATCATCACCATTGAAAACCCCGTCGAGTACCAACTCGAGGGCATCACCCAGATCCAAACCCACGACGAGATCGGGCTGACCTTCTCCCACGGCCTGCGCTCCGTCCTGCGCCATGATCCGGATGTGGTTTTGATCGGGGAGATTCGCGATTCCGAAACCGCCGAGATCGCCATTCGCGCCGCGCAAACCGGCCACCTGGTTTTTTCCACCCTGCACACCAACGACAGCGTCAGCGCCATCACCCGTCTGCTGGAAATGGGGATCGAACCCTTCCTTGTGGGTGGTTCGCTGGTCTGCAGCATCGCCCAACGTCTTTCCCGGCGCATCTGCCGCCACTGCCGCCAACCCGCTCCCACAATTTCTCCGGAAATCCGGCAGGAAATGGCGCAAACTCTCCGCCTGCCGGCCGGCGACGTCCGCGCCTGGATCGGCAAAGGCTGCGTCGAATGCAGTCAAAACGGCTACCGCGGCCGCATTGCCCTCTACGAATTCTTCCTGCTCAACGACGAAATCTGCGACCTGCTGGAACCGGGCGTCAAAACCAGCCGGCTCCGCGAAACCGCGCAAAAACACGGCTGGCGATCGTTGCGTTCGCTCGCCTGGAGCAAAGTCCAGGGCGGCCTCATCCCCGTGATCGAAGTGGAACGTCTGACGTCCCGCGTAATCGATTATCCCAGCCTCAAGTGAGAATCATCACTGCATTTCTGTTAAGCTTGGCGTCCCTGAGCCTGCTTGCCGCATCGGATCTTCCGCCGCTGCTCCTGCCGCAGGGCGTCGGCGTGAACATCCACTTCACTCGTGGACACGAGCCGGACCTGGACCTGATCGCAGCGGCCGGTTTCAAGTTCGTTCGCATGGATTTCGGCTGGGGCGGCAGCGAGCGGAAGCCGGGCGAATATAACTGGGCCGATTACGACGAACTCACCGCCAATCTGGAGAAGCGTCACCTCCGCCCGATCTACATCCTCGATTACTCGAACGGCCTCTACGAAGACACCATCACTTCGAGAAATCCCGTCAATGACAAAGAACAGCGCGACACCGCCTCGCCGCAAAAGCCGCAAAGCGTGGCGGCTTTCGCCCGCTGGGCGGCGGCGGCGGCTCAGCATTACCGTGGACACAGCATCGTCTGGGAGATCTGGAACGAACCGAACATTGGCTTCTGGAAACCGAAGCCGGACGTGCGACAATACACGGCCTTGGCGCTGGCCACCTGCCGGGCAGTGCGCGAAGCCAACCCGCAAGCCACCCTCATCGGCCCCGCATCGTCAGAGTTTCCGTGGCCCTTCCTGGAAAGTTTTCTTTCGTCCGGAGTACTGGAGTATCTCGACGCCGTCAGCGTGCATCCCTACCGCAGCTACCAGCGCGGACCGGAAACCGCCGCCGAGGATTACCTGAAGCTGCGCGGCTTGATCGAGCGCTACGCTCCGGAAAACCGGAAGCACATCCCCATCGTCAGCGGCGAGTGGGGCTACGCCACCCATGTCAAAGGGGTGTCGTTGGAAACGCAGGCCGCTTTCATCGTCCGCCAGCAGCTCGCCAACCTGCTGCAAGGTGTGCCCTTGTCGATCTGGTACGATTGGAAGAACGATGGCCAGGATCCCAATAACAACGAGGACAACTTCGGCACGGTCAGCAACAACCTGGCATTCAAGCCCAGCTATCTGGCCGTTCAAACTCTTACCCGCCAGTTGTCCGGCTGCCGCCTCGCGCGTCGTCTCGACACCCCCAGCCCCGACGACTTCGCGTTGCTCTTCGTCAACGACGTCGGCGATCAGAAACTCGCCGTGTGGACCGCCGGTCAGCCGCACCCGCTTTCGCTCGAACTCGGTCTGGGATCGGCGGGCGATATCGCCGCCGTCGATGGTCAGGGCCAACCGGTCGAGGTCAAAGTCCAGGAAGGCAATCTCGTCCTGGCGCTGCAAGCGGCTCCGCAATACGTGACCCTGAAGAAGCCGAGACATGCGCTCGCGGCCGCGGCGGCTTGGAACGTGAGCGGTTTTGTCCCAACGTTGATCGAAGCGGGCCGGCCGGAAGGGACGAGGATACCCATCCAATGCGGAAACCCGTTCGATCGAACCGTGCAAGTGAAACTGACTCTTGAATCCGCGGCGGGTTCCGACCAGCAGACTTTCCGCCTGGAGCCGAAGCAACATTTGACTCGCGAATTCAGCTTCAAACCGAAGCGTCAAAGCCCCGAAAGCATCGTGGTCAAGCTGCGCGCGGAATTCCAGGAACAGTCGGCCGGCGGCTCCTGGCGCACCCTCGGCCAATCGAGCGAACGACGACAATTTATCGTGACGTACCCGATGGCATTGAGGTTGGCGCCCATGGAAAAAGGCGTGCGCTTGCAGATTCTGAATTCGTCGCACCGCCGTTTCGAAGGCACGGCCACGATCAATGGGAGAAAGTTCCCGGTGCGGTGCGAGAGCAACATCCCGGACTTAACGGTGGAGGCTCCCGCAACTTCCGGTTCGATCTCGGTGGAATTGCTGGAAGACAGCGGGCGGGACGCTGCCCGTCCGTTCACAGCCCGCTTTCGCCGTCTGAGTGTCCCGGCGATGAACACCTTTCTCGATGGCGACGCCAAAGTGCCGGCCCGGGCCAGCTTGAGCGAAACCAATGCGCCCGGCGACCAGACCCAACCTTTCACTCAAGCGTGGCGGCTCGACTATAACTTCGACGCTGGCTGGCGCTTTGTCCGCTGCGTCCCAGCGGGAAGCCAGCCGGTTGTCTTGGAGGGCAAGCCCCAGGCGTTGGGGGTGTGGATTTGGGGCGACCGTTCCGGCAATGCCTTGCGGCTCCGAGTGACTGACACCAGTGGCCAGACTTTCCAGCCTGCGGGTCCGGACCTCGACTGGACCGGCTGGCGTTGGGTGACGTTCGACCTGGCGGATTTGAGCAAGGCAAGCCACTGGGCCGGAGCCAACGACGGCGTCGTTCACGGCGATTTGCGGCTCGACACCCTGCTACTGGTGGACGGGACGAGGAAAAAGACCAGCGGCACGATCTACTTCGCCGGACCGGCGCTTATTGGGTCAGCGGCAGGAGAATAGGCAGCGCCACCTCATGCACCAGGAGCACCAAATTCCAGTCTCGGAGGGGCGAGCTCCGGGAGCCCCATAATAAGTGGGCGTCGTGTAACTCCGCCCTCCGAACATGGCATCGGGGTGACCAGAGCGTAGTCTATCCCTTCCGCTGTAACCGCAAAGAACGCAAGGATCGCAAAGAAGGAAACTTGCGGGAAAGCCGGTGCTCACCCACCGGGTGATTGAGTTTTTTCCGCATTGCCATGATGGAAAATCGCGCACTGCCGCCAAGATTCTCCGCTGGGTCGGACCGCGACCGGTCCCCGGTCGCAGCCGCCACGATGGTGCGAGGCGTTCAAGTTTTTCGGACGCGTGAGTGTGTTTCCACCCGCTGCGCGCCGGGACGTCGCGCGGTTCGTGGATTGCTGCTGCGTAGCGCTGTGGCCTATGCGATTTTTGTGGCTAACTGCTCCGTTTAGGCTGGCTTGCCATGCTCAGCGGCAAATTTATGCGCTTTTCTTTGCGCTCAAATCAAGGAACTCGATGCCGGCTTTCTTGAGGGCATATTGGCATTCCCGCAAGTGTTCGCCGTAGGACATCATCCAATGAAAGCCTTTCATTTCTTCCATGAGCGTGTCCGCGTTGCCATGGATGCGCATGTCAATCTGCGAACGACAAATATCCAGAAATGGGTTGGCCGCAATCGTGCCGGCAAATCCGATCCATCGTTTGCTGGCAAAGTCCGGCACGAGGTTGGTGCAGACCTGGCCAATCTTCATTTCCACCTTCGGCGCCGCACCATAGTCGGACTCAAAATGGGTCAGAATCTTGGCGGGTTCAGACCGTTTGCCATCCATCTTGCGCGGCGCCGTGCAGTGAGCCAGCGTCACGACATTGCCATGCGGATAGGTCGGATCGTTGAGAAACACCGGCAGGCCCGAAATATAATGCAGCAGGACGCCGGATGGTATGACGACAAAGTCGGACTCGCAAAAGGCCTGGTAACCCGCGTCGTTGAGCAGGCTCAACGGCAGGCAAGCGGTGGTTTCCGACATGGGCATGATGGTGCCCATGCAGGAATTGATGGTCATGGCATCGGTCTGAAGCTCGTCCATCACATCCTTGAACACCTCGGTCAAAATGAAGGAATTCTGGACGAATTGACGGGTCGTGTGGAGCGAGATGCCGCGTTCTTTTAAGAACTTGCGGGCATTTTCCTGGCAGGCGCTCACCAGCGCCTCATTTTGGCGGGCGGCCTTGATGCGCGGGGCGAGCTCCTGGTACGGATAATCCACGAGGTCCATCTTCCATAATTCCCGGGTGCGCGCCGGCGCTGTACGTCCGCCTTCGCCCCAGCCGGAAGCGCCACCGATGCATACCAGGCGTTTGCCGAGCGTATTCTTCAATCCACCCAAAGCGCGCAGCCGCCAAAGCACATCGGCATGCTTGTCCACCACCACGTCGTGCGGATCCCAGCCTGGCTGGCCGTAGTCATCGACGGTTTTACGAAGGAAGCGCGGAGAGACGATTTCGTACCACAGATAAGCCGGACCGGGATCGTGGCGCAGGAACATCAGGTTCCACTTGCCGGGAACCGTCAGCTTTTCGAGCACATTCCCCGAGCCGCCCGCCGCGTAGATGAGCATGACATCAAAATCACCTTTGGCGGTTTCGGCGGCTTGTTGAGCGTTTTTTACCATCGCCACCGGCTGGAACGTCCAGGGGAAATCCGACTGCTCCTTGAGTTTGCCCAGTTCTTTGGTGATCCAATTCTTTTCAGCAACCGCGTCCTCCTCCCGCTGAATCCCGCCCCAGCTGCGCCAACTGGTGGCCTCGCGCCGCTGGGGAATGTCGTAGGTCAGGACCGGCTGGACTTTGAGCGGCTGGCGGGTAATGGGGCGCCGCTGGGGCGCGTAATCCGCCGCACCCGCGGTGGCTTTGACCGAAGCCAGCATGAATCCGCCGACGGTCAGCGCGCTAACGCCGGCGATGAAGTCGCGGCGATTGATCGAAAAGGGATCGATAGCCGGCGCTTCCTGGGCGAGCGGCGCCGGATGATGGGGGCAGGTGCAGCAACTGCAATAATGAGGGCGGGTATTCATATAGGTCATCTCCAACGATTAGGGTTTTTGCGCAAAACCGTGCTAAAAGGGAACGGGTGCAGCTTGGCCAATGTTCGAATGGGAGTCAATCGTGAAAAAAGGATAGCTGCCCGCTCGCTTGCTGCTCACCCCATAATGTTGAGCACCGGGCAAAAACCATCCGAAAGCGCCAGAGGACTGGCGCAGTCCAAAACGCTTCGCGCATTCACGGCCGGTTCGAGCGGGCGCCAGCTTTTGGACTGCGCCAGTCCTCTGGCGCTTTGGGAAGGACGCTTCTGACCTGTCCCTTCGTCCTCGAAAAAACCTGAATCGACGACGAGGACGAAGAAGTGTGGCAGTCTTAGGACTCCGCCGCAGGTTC
>JADGRT010000268.1 GCA_017880715.1 Verrucomicrobiia bacterium
GCCCTGTTGGAGCGCGGCGTGTTGCGGGTGAGGCTGGAAATCGAGGATCAACTGGCGGATCTGCGGGCGCTGATGCGCCGCTATCGGGATCGCCCCATGTCGCTGGCCGACGCCTGCCTCGTCCGGCTCGCGGAGCTGCACCCCGAAGGCGTCATCTTCACCTTCGACGCGGATTTCCGCATTTATCGCCGCCACGGCAACAAGGTAATCCCCGTGTTGATGCCCGAGGAATGAAACGATGTTAAAAGTGAAAGGGTCCGACCGACGATGAGAACAGCACTCTTCTTCCTATGCTTGGCGGTTTTCGCCGGCGATGCCCTGGCGGCGACGGATGTCAAAGTCACTTTCACGTTGAACACCACCGACGCGAACGGCGCCCCAGTCACGCAGAGCCGCTCTTATTGGATCTACCGCCCGGATAATCTGTCCCGGACCAACTCCGTTCCCATGATCCTTTGCATGGAGGCCGGCGGCGACGCCCCTATGACGTTTGCCCATCGCATGGCTGACCAGGCGGGCTTCGTCCTGGTCTCTTGCACGTTTCAAGGCAACTCCTTTGGCACCGTATGGAACAGCGATAATCCGCGTATTAGCGGTTTTGAGGACATGGATTACGCCACCGCTGTGATCGACCGGGTGACCCTGTCCGACAACGGCAACGACGCCTTCATATGTGGACTCTCGAAGGGCGGCCACATGGCTTACGCTTACGCCTGCGAGCGGCCCGACCAGCTCAAGGCCGCGTGCAGCGTGGATGAGTTCATGGGATTGGCGAGCAATATTCCCGCGGCGCCGTTGCCGATCATCGCGTTCCACGGCACCGCGGACAGCAACGTGCCATACACGATGGGCAAGGATTCGGTGGACGCCTGGCGCACGATCAACGGATTGATGAGCGCAACGGCCATCACAACCTACGAATCGTCGCCGCTCATCCTGGGCAAGGTTACCCAGGCAACCTGGCGGAGCGGGATTGGCGGCACCCAGGTGGCGTTCGTTACGATTATCGGCGGCGGCCATGAATACGCGCTGCCGGGCATGCGAACCGGTTATGACTGCACCGCCGGCATGTGGGCCTTCTTCAGCCAGTTTCTCACCCGCACCCAGGCCGCGCCGAAGATCGTCTCGCAGCCGGTGAACAATATCCAGTTCAACAGCCAGCCAGCGAGCTTCTGGGTGACGGCCACCGGCAAAGCACCGCTGGCCTATCAATGGCAGAAAAACGGAACGAACATCCCGGGCGCGACCTCGAACTGGTTCACCACGCCCGCGACCACTCCCGCCGACAACGGGTCAACGTTCCGTGCCGTGGTCACCAACGACTCGGGCAGTGTCACCAGCGCCATGGCGACGTTGACGGTGAATGCCTCGCCCGCCGGCCCAATGATCACCACCCAGCCGGCGAGTCTGACGGTGACCACGGGGCAGCCCTTCACCTTCTCCGTCACCGCCACTGGCGCGGCACCGCTGAGCTATCAGTGGAAAAAGAACGGCATGGATATCGCGGGAGCGATCACTGCCTCGTTCACCAATTCGGCAGCTATCACCCCCGACAGCGGCGCGGCGTACAGCGGCGTGGTCAGCAACAGTGCGGGCAGCGTCACCAGCTCGGGGGCGACGTTGACGGTGAATGCCGCAACCGGGGCTCCAATCGTCATCACGAATCCGATGAGACCGAGGGTACTCACGAATCAGACGGGGATCTTCTCGGTCACCGCCAAGAGCATGACGCCGATGAGCCATCAGTGGCAGAAGGGAACATTGACCGCCAACATGGTGAACATCCCGGGCGCGACCAACGCCACCTATACGACGCCCGTGACCACCCTGGCCGACCACCTGACGCTGTTCCGCTGCGTGGTGTCTAACTCGGCTGGCAACGTGACGAGCGCGAGTGAGATGCTCTTCGTGACCACCGCCGTCAAACCACCCACGGACATCACGAGTTCCCTCACGGCCGCCGGGCAAACGGGAGCCAGCTTTAGCTATACCATTATCTCCTCGGGCGGTACGACGCCGATTACCTTCAATGCCAACCCACTGCCGGACGGGTTGTCCGTGAACCCCGGCACGGGCGTGATCTCCGGCACCCCGGCTGCCGCGGGCACCACCCGCGTCGCCCTCGGCGCCAGAAACGCCGCGGGCAGCGGGCCCACCAGAACCCTGGTGCTCACCGTGACGATCACGCCGCCGGTCATTCCGATAGCTTCGTGGCGGTCGGCCCACTTCGGCGCCAGCGCGTACAACCCCAACCTTGCGGGAGACCTGGCCGACCCCGATGCCGATGGGGTGAGGAACCTTCTCGAATACGCCACCGGCACCGACCCGTTTGCGGCCAACACGCTGCCGTGGAGTTTTGCTCTTGAGAACGGTTTTCTCACCGTGACCGTCCCCCGAAATCCCGCCGCCACCAACCTGACGTGGGGTGCGGAGTCGAGCGCCGATTTGACCGGGTGGAACGCGAGCGACACGACTATCCTGCAAAACACCGCCGGTTTCTTCATCGTCCGCGACCATTTTCCCATCGCCACGAACGCTCACCGTTTCCTGCGCGTGAAGATTTCGGACCTGTGAAAGACGCGCCGAAACTCGCCAGGAATTGATCGCCCAGCTCCATGAGAAGATCGGCCAACTGACCGTGGAGGTTGATTGGCTTAAAAAAAAGTGCAAACAACTGGGCCTGTGAGCGCCCGGCAGGAACTGGTAGTACCATGCGAACAGCGGATTTATCCCTACCTGTTGGAAGGCCTGGAAGCGTGAGACACAGACGGGCAAGGCAAGGCCTTTGAGAATGGCGGCGGCTTGATCGCGCTGGGGTTATTCATGAGCCAGGGTCGGCAGTTCCAGAACTCCAGCCTCCTCGAATCCGATAAAATAACCGGTTTTCTTATCGAAATTCGGCCGGTAAAGCACAACCCGGCTCCGCGGCGCCCCAACCGACTTCGTCACCGGCAGACCCGCAGCCGACAACAGGGTCTTAAGTTCCCCGGCCAGCGTGGCGGCCACCGTTGAGTTGTCCGATTTGTCGGACAGCCTGGTCAGTTTCCAGCCATTTTCCCAATCGAAGCCGAAATCGGCCTTGGCCAGAACATTGCGGGTCGTAAGCCGGTAGGGCTTTTGGTAATTCGGCAGGTACAGAGGCGTCACGCTGACACTTTCCTTGGTCTGTTCTTTGCCGTCCTTGTCTTTCGCCGTCTCGAGGGCAATCGTCGCGGTAAAGTAGAGCTCGGGTTGGTAGAAAATGTACCCTTCCTTCAACGGCGTTTGGGAATCTCCCCAGCGCGCCACCTCGGTTCCGGAAATGGG
Source organism: Verrucomicrobiia bacterium (assembly GCA_017880715.1). GTDB lineage: Bacteria > Verrucomicrobiota > Verrucomicrobiia > Limisphaerales > UBA1319 > JADGRT01. The sequence goes on from JADGRT010000268.1 coordinate 3,307, forward strand.
CTGAATTCGATAGGACGCGCAACCGGCCGGAAGCAAAGGCAGAACGAGCAGCGTGGATATCGTTAAGATCTTCATAAGGGATGGAAACTAAAGAGGATTGCTTTATAATGTCAATATTATTCGGAGGGCGGAGTTACCCGACGCCCATTTATTATGGGGTTCGCGGAGCTCACCCCTCCGACCTTTGCCGGCCACCCACCGAAGCGGAAAAAAGCGTGGGCAAAAGCTCGGGGGTGGTTTAGGGTAACAGCCATGGATCCATTGTTAAAATTGTTGCAGGAAAACGCGGCGCTCCGGCCCGCGCAATTGGCGTCGATGCTGAATCTGTCCGAGGCCGAGGTCATCGCCAAGATCAAGGCTTACGAAAAGGACGGGGTGATTGTGGGATACCAAACCGTCCTGAACGAGGAAAAGGCGGGGATCGAAGTCGTTCGGGCCGTGATCGAGGTTAAAATCACCCCCGAGCGCGAAGGCGGATTCGACCGTCAGGCCGAACGCATTGCCAAGTTCAGCGAAGTGCGCTCGTGTTATTTAATGTCCGGCACCTACGACCTAATGGTGGTGGTGGAGGGGCGTCATTTGCGCCAGGTAGCGTCCTTCGTGTCGGAAAAGCTCGCCACCATTCCCGGGGTCATGTCCACGGCAACTCACTTCATCCTGAAGCCCTACAAACAACAAGGCATCCTCATGGGATGGGAACATCAGGATGAGCGGTTGGCGGTGGCGCCGTAGCCATGGATCCGATGAACCGATTGGACGAGCTGTTGGTGTGCCGATTGGACCAGGGGCGCAAGGCGGTGGAACCGTGTACCCTTGTCATCTTTGGCGCCAGCGGCGATTTAACGGCCCGGAAACTCATTCCGGCCCTCTACCACCTTGCCCGCGCCAAACAAATGCCCGGCTCCTTTCGGATCGTGGGGGTGGCGCGGCGCGCCAAAACCGACGCCTCCTGGCGGGATGAACTGAAGGCGGGGGTGCAGGCTTTCTCGCGCTCCAAATCCGTCGAGCCGGAGGTCTGGAACGCCTTTGCCTCGAATATCACCTATTGTCAGGGCGACATCTCGGATCCGGCCGCTTATGAGAAACTGGCGTTGCACATCGCCGCTTTTCCGGAACAACCATTGCAGCGGAATCTGCTATTCTATCTGGCCACGTCTCCGAGCCAGTTTGTGGAAATCGTGCGGCAACTTTGCCATGTGGGGCTGCTATGCAAGGAGGCAAGCAGCGGGCAATGGCAGCGGGTCGTGGTGGAAAAACCCTTCGGTCACGATCTCGCCTCGGCCCAATCGCTCAGCCAGGAGATGACCCAGTTCATCCACGAGCAACAGATTTTCCGCATCGATCATTATCTGGGCAAGGAAACCGTGCAGAACATCCTGATGTTCCGGTTTTCCAACGCCATTTTCGAACCGCTCTGGAATCGGCAGTCGGTGGACCATGTCCAGCTCACCGTCAGCGAAAAGTTTGGCGTGGGCGGGCGCGGCGGTTATTACGAGGAGGCTGGCGCCCTGCGTGACATGGTGCAAAATCACTTGCTTCAGGTGCTGTCGCTCGTGGCGATGGAACCGCCCGTGTCGCTGGAGGCCGAAGCCATCCGCGACGAGAAAGTGAAACTGCTCAAATC
>JADGRT010000269.1 GCA_017880715.1 Verrucomicrobiia bacterium
AATGTCCAGGTGGCGATGGAAATCAACGACCTGTCCTCGCGGGCGGCCCGCCAGCGCGCGCTGGAGTTGCTCGACTACCTCGGCGTCGCCGACCGCGCCAACAATCTCCCCGATGCACTTTCCGGGGGACAGCAACAGCGTGTGGCGGTGGCCCGCGCCCTGGCCAACCAACCCAGCCTCATTCTTGCCGACGAACCGACCGCCGCGCTCGACAGCCACCGGGGCCGTCAGGTCATGGAGCTATTCCGCAAAGTCGCCCATGAACGCGGCTCCGCCGTGATGGTCGTCACCCACGACCACCGGTCGCTGGACGTGTTCGATCGGACCTACGAGATGGAGGACGGGCAGTTGAAATCATCTCCCACCCAAAAACCCGTACTGTGAAACGTGATTCGTGAACCATGTTCGGAGGGCGAAGATATACGATGCCCATTTATTCGGAGGGCGGAGTTACACGATGCCCACTCATTATGGGATCTCGCGGAGCTCGCCCCTCCGAACCGCTTTTTATCGTGTCAACCGGTCTGCAACCGGTTAGCCTCCTCCCATGCTGTTGCTTCGAATGGATAGCGGCGGAGTTTCAGGACTGGGCAAAACGCATTGCTGCGCGCTTCGGCTACAACGTGCGCTTCCTGCCCGTCGGCCCGGAAGATCCGGCGGTGGGTTCGCCGACGCAGATGGGGGTGTTTGAAAGGAAGCCTTGAGCCATGTCGCACCAGCCGAACAACATCTTCGCCGGCACGCAGGTCGTTGCGCTCGTCGAAGTTCGGGGAACGAACAACTCGCTCGTGCATCCACGCGGCGCGGTGGGTGTCGTCACCCGCACGCCAACTGGGGATCAAGATCAATTCCTCGTACGTTTTCCGGATGGCTTTGAAGCCTCGCTCACGCGTGACGAACTTGAAGTGCTGAAACACTTCAAAGACCGCCTCGGTGTGGCAGCCGACGTGAGTCGGGTTATTTCAACTGGTTCCAGTGTGGAAAATCAGAGCGAACTCACGGCGGCTGCTACGGGGGTGATTACCAAGCATCACTCGCACCACTACTTCGGCTTCGCGGAGACACAGTGGAAACTGTTCCTCAAGGAATCACCGCGGCGGGTGAAACCGTTGCTCTATGTCTATCGCGTGCTGCTCACGGGCATTCACCTGATGCGTACGGGTGAAGTGGAGGCAAACCTCGTCACGTTGAACGAGGAATTTCGGCTGCCTTACATCGCCGAATTGATCGAGCGCAAGATGAAGGGCGAAAACACGTCGCTCACCGATGCCGACGTTTCGTTCCACGAATCGGAATACCAACGGTTGCGCGGTGAATTGCAGGCGGCCCATGAGGCGAGCCAGTTGCCGGAACTGCCCAGCGAAGCAGCCCGGGCAGCGTTGAATGATTTGCTGGTGCGGATCCGCTTGCGCCCAAGCGGTCGCTAGTCATGCCCACCGTTGCGCCGGGTGCCTGAAAGCGTGTTCGGCGTGCTCGCATTGGAAAGCGAACCGGTTGACCCGCGCCGGTGAGCACCGCCTTTTCAAAACGCGGCGCTTGACATATTTCGTTTTATGGCGAAATATAACCAGTATGCGTGCATTCATGGCGGTCACCAAAGCGTTGGCGGACTCGAACCGGGTGCGCATCCTGCTGGCCTTGCGCGGCGGCGAGTTGTGCGTCTGCCAGCTCGTCGAGTTTTGCGCCCTGGCCCCGTCCACGGTTTCCAAGCATCTCTCGATTCTTTATCAGGCCGGGCTGCTGGAGTCGCGCAAGACCGAGCGGTGGGTCTATTACCGGTTGCCCGGCAAGCAGGCCCCAGCGGTGGTGCGCGGCGCCTTGCACTGGGTAATGGCAGCTCTGGCAGGCGACGCCCAAATACTGAAAGACGCAAACCGACTGAAAACCATCCTGAAACAGGATCCCAAGCAGTTATGTCAAAATCAGCTCAAAAAATAAAAGTCCTGTTTCTCTGCACCGGAAACTCCTGCCGCAGCCAGATGGCCGAAGGCTGGGCGCGCCATTTGAAAAACGATGTGATCGAATCCTATTCGGCCGGCATCGAAAAACACGGTATGAACCCACATGCCATCAAAGTCATGGCCGAAGCGGGCGTGGACATCTCCAAACACTATTCAAAAACGCCCGCAGAAATCGGCCCGGTTCAGTTCGATTATGTCGTGACCGTGTGCGGCCATGCCAACGAGCACTGCCCCATCTTTCCCGGCAAGGCCAAGGTGGTTCACGTTGGGTTTGAAGATCCGCCTAAGCTGACCCAGCATCTGCCTGACGGGGAGGAGAAGCTGGCGGTCTATCGGCGGGTGCGGGATGAAATCCGCAAGTTCGTCGAGACGCTGCCGGGGGCGCTCACAAGTCCGAAATAATTCAGGATAGCATTCGCGCTTTTCCGGCTGTAAACCAACCATGAAAATACTCAACCGAAGGCATTTGCTCCAATCCCTGATAATGAGCTCGGGTGCTTATGCGCTGGGCGCGCTGGCGGCGGACAAGAATTCTGTTGGCAAAGGCAACCCGCCACCGCCTTCGCGGTCCTGGCCTTACGTAGCGCTGGATCTTGAACGCACGGCCGAACTCGCCTATCAATTCCACGATCGCATGAGCAGTTGCATGTATGGCGTGTTTGCCAGCATCATTACCCAACTGGCCGAAAAAGTGGGTGAACCTTACCGGTCGTTTCCCTGCGAGATGATGGTTTATGGCGAAGGCGGGGTGGCCGGCTGGGGCACATTGTGCGGCACGCTCAATGGTGGAGCGGCGGCGATTTCACTACTGGTCCGCCAAGAAGCGGAGCGCAAGGCACTCATTGATGAATTGTTTCTTTGGTATCAAAACACGAAATTGCCGGCATATACGCCCAAAAACCCGTTTTTCCCGGCCGACCTGCCGGCGGTCAAAACCGATTCCATTTTGTGCCATCCATCCGTCAGCACCTGGATCAAGGAAGCCAAAGTGACCTTTTACAGCAAAGAGCGCAAAGAGCGCTGCACCCGTCTGTCGGCTGACACGGCCGCTAAAACCGTCGAGTTGCTTAATGCCAGCTTCGCGGGAACGGTGGCCAAGCAATCCAATTTGGGGGCGAAAACCAGCGACTGTTTATCTTGTCATGGTAAAGGCGGCGTGCAGGCCGATGTCATGGCCAAATCCTGCACAGGCTGCCATTTCCCCGCCAACCATCAGCATCCTTAAACATGAAATCCAAACAGATTGATCCCGAAATAGTGCGGCAGAAGGTCCGCGAGGGTTACGGCAAAATCGCCGGGACCGGCGGCTCCTGCTGCGGCCCAACGCCGACATGCTGCGGTTCGTCGCCCGACGCGTCCAATGGCCTCGCCAAACACGTCGGTTATTCCAGCGAGGAACTGGCAGCGCTGCCGGACGGCGCCAACATGGGCCTCTCGTGCGGCAATCCCAACGCGTTGGCCGCGCTTCAACCAGGCGAGGTGGTGCTGGATCTGGGGTCCGGCGGCGGGTTCGATGTATTCATCGCGGGCCGCAAAGTGGGACCGACCGGTCGGGCCATCGGCGTGGATATGACGCCGGAGATGCTCGCCAAGGCGCGCAAGAACATCAGCACCTATCGCGAGCGGTCCGGATTGAATAATGTCGAGTTCCGGCTGGGTGAAATCGAGCATCTGCCGCTGGCGGATGCGAGCGTGGATGTGGTCATATCCAACTGCGTCATCAACCTTTCGCCCGACAAGCCCCAGGTGTGGCGGGAAATTGCGCGCGTGCTGAAACCGGGCGGGCGGGTCGCCGTCTCCGACCTTGCGCTGCTCAAGCCGCTGCCGGCGGCCATTGTCGAGATGGTCGAGGCGCTGGTCGGCTGTGTGGCGGGAGCGGTGCTGGTTTCCGAAACGGAGCGGATGGCCAAAGAGGCGGGCCTGGGGGACATCGTGCTCAAGTCCAAGTCGGCCTACATTGACGGCATGGTGGACTGGCAAGATCCGCTCTATCAGAAGATCATCGCCCATCTGCCGGCCGGGGCGAAGCCGAGCGATTACATTACCAGCCTGGAAGTGACGGCGTCATCACCGAGATGATCGGCCTGGCCCCGGCCACCGCCTCTCGTCACCTCTGGCTTCTTCAGCAAGCCGGTCTGGTGAGCTTAGAGAAAACGGGGCGTTGCGTCTGTTACCGCCTGGCCAACACCCCCAGCCCGCTGATTTCGGTGCCTCAACAAAAAAGATGAAAACGCCGCTTGACTTGAACATACCTGTACGGGAATATACCCGCACTAGATTATGAATATGATCCAGATTTACCGGTGCCTGTGTGACGAGACGCGGCTGCGCATCCTGCATCTGCTGAAACAAGGGCCGCTGTGCGTTTGTCATTTCCAGGAAATCCTGCAACTGCCCCAGGTAGCGGTGTCCAAACACCTGGCCTACCTCCGCCGAACCGGAATGGTCGAAGCCCGCCGGCACGAGCAATGGATGATTTATTCCCTGCCGGCTTCCCCCGGCCGGGAACTCGACCTGCAACTGCGCTGTTTGCAGGACTGCGTCCAAACCGAGCCAGTGTTTCGCGCCGACCTGCGCCGTCTGGAGGCTTTGGGGCCAAAATGCAACTGGATCCCCCAAGTGATCGAGGTTCCACCCGTGGCGAAGAAGGCAACCGACACTCGCCGCCCTTCCGCCGGGTGCGCTGCCTGAAACCCACTGTTCAACGTCATGAACTAAACGTTCGCCAGCAGGAAGCGTGGAGCGCAGTGGTGGCGCTGCTACGGCGCACCAATGAAATAATATCCGAGAAGTTGGGACTTGAATTTGCCAGCAACGCCGCGCCCCCGCCGGGGCGGGTGCTGCGGGTAAGGTGAACCGCAGGTAAAACAACAAAACATGAGAGAGAAAACATGAATACACCGAAAAAAGACGGAAAACAAAGTGAAAATATGGAGTTGCTGAAACAACAGGCCTCGGCCTGTGATA
>JADGRT010000270.1 GCA_017880715.1 Verrucomicrobiia bacterium
TATTATGGTGGTGGCGGCCTTTCCATTCTCGGCGGAGCCAGTCTAACGATCGCAAATAATCTGTTTATGAATAACGCGGCGATCGGACTGACCAATAATATGAATGGCGGTGGCATCCGATGCGATGCGGCAAGTTCCGCCAACATCATCAATAACACCCTGATTAGCAATCGAGCCGACCGCGTCGGAGGCGCGATCTACTTGGAAGCCACCAATCAGGTCGTCCTGGCGAATAACCTGGTATCCAGCAATTCCTCGGGCATTACGGCCACAACCCATACGGTGTTCAGTCATAATTGTGTGTATGGCAATGGAACCAATGATTATGCCGGCGTCTCCGATCCCACGGGTCTGGACGGCAATATCGCCCGTGATCCCAGGCTGATCTTCAGTCCGGATTTCGGCACGGCTCACCTGCTGCCCGATTCACCCTGCCGCGACGCGGGGGATTCCTCCCAGGTGCTGGCGGATTGGACGGACATGGACGGACAACCTCGTATCTTGGGCGCGGCGGTGGATATCGGGGCGCATGAGTCTGATGGGGTAGCGACCGAGTTTCCGCCGAAGGTGGTGCGAGTGAGTTCGGTGGGAGACGACGCGAATGAGGGTTCGACCTGGACGCTCGCCAAACGGAATGTTCAGGCTGCCTTGGACACGGTTAGACTTCGGGGAGGCGAGGTCTGGGTACTCGCGGGCAGATATCAAGAACGGATTCAAGTGGATACCTTCGTTCATCTCTATGGTGGATTTGCGGGCACCGAAACCAATCAAACGCAGCGTGATCCGTCGCAAAACGAAACGATCCTGGATGCCCAACGAACAGGTACCGTGGTGACCTTTAGAAGCGCGTCAACCCTGGGAGGACTCGTCGATAGTTTCACCATTCAAAACGGTCTGGCCGATAAGGGTGGGGGCATTTTCATCGACCGCTGCTCGCCACGCATTGCCCATAACGTCATCAGGCAAAATCAGGCGCAATACGGCGGTGGCATCATGATCAATGGCAACTCATCCCCTACGATGGTCGCCAACCGGATCGTCAGCAATTTGGTAACCCGGGTGGTCAACCCTACCGTAAGTGGATATAGCAAAGGGGGCGGCGTTTACCAGGTGCTGGAATCAACGGCGACACCCTATTCCGTGTTGATCAATAACCTGATTGCCGACAATAAGGCGGATGATCCGAAATATACCGGCCTGGGTGGAGGCATCTGCACTTGCGGTGGCAGCTTTGTGCTCATCAATAATACGATCATACGGAATTTATCGCTCCAAAACGGCACTAATAATCCGGCCATGTTGCCTTCGGGTAATACCTATTTTGAGAACTGTAGAGCTACGACAAACCATCCTGCGGGGTTGATTGACAATAACATCTTTGGCTGGAGTACTAGCGGTATTTATGAATCCCCTTTAGGCAATGATCCATTCGTGATTGCCAATAATTGCTTTTATGCCAATGGCGCCAATGACTATTACGGACCGCGGTCGCCAATGGGCACCAATGGCAACATGGTCGCGGATCCGATGCTGGTGGAGAACAACGGTTTGCCGCGTCTGCAATCCGGATCTCCGTGCATCGATGCCGGCGACGATAGCGTCATTGATCCGACTGAGCCCGATCTGGCAGGAAGCCGCCGCCTGCTAGGCCCGCATGTGGATATCGGCGCGATTGAATTTGTACCGACGGTAATTCGGTTGCACGCCCCGCAGTGGATGACTGGCGCTGGCTTCCGTTTCGAACTGGTTGGGCCGGAAGAAAAGGAATTCGTCGTTCTGACCTCGGGCGACTTGCAAACCTGGGAACCGGTTATGACGAACCGTTGCGGCACCATCCTCATCACGAATCTGCCCTCCGGCCAGATTGATCGACGCTATTTCCGGGCTGTGGTCACCCATTAAAGATACGAGGTCAAAAAACAAAACAATCCCACAGCAAAAAAACATCAACGGTCTTTTGGCCCCGCATGGTCCCGACGCTGCCTCGAATCGTCCGTCTGCTCCGGAGTCTTCGTGGTTGGTGATTCCAACCGCCAGCAACCCCATCTAACTCAGCCTTGAGGCGTTGCATCTTTGTGACTTTGCGTTAACTGCCGGATTCAGGTTAAAACTTCCTCACGGCCGCGAACGGACCGTACACGTGCACGGCGTAAGGCGCGAAGGTGTCGGTGAATCCATGTTTGTCAACCCGCACCTCCCTCTCTTCCTCGAAAACCGAAAGGCTGCCGTCGGGCAATACCGGCGAGCTCAGGCTATAGACATGGGTTTGATCGGCAGTGTTGACCGCCAGGATATAATCGCCGGCGAGGATCCCGCCCGAACCTTCGGCCACGCGCAACAAACAAGGCGTAATGCTGCTTTCGAGGGCAGCGTTGAACCGGTGGGACCAATCTTGAAAAAAATGATCGTACGGCCACCAGCAGTGCTCGGCTTGGAACAAGGGTTGGCGCTGTTGAATCTCCTTCACGATCCGCTGCACCGCCTGCCAAACCTCCGGGTGTTCGCGAAGTTTCCATCGCCCATCATCGAACGCATAAAAAAACAACCCGGTCGCCTGCTGGACCAGAGCTCCATAGGCCATGCAACGCAGTTCCGCGTAATTGGGCGGGCGCAGACCGGTTTCCGGCCCCATAAGCTCGGGATAACAGGCCCAGTCGAACGCCTGGATGACCGCGATCATCGGCTTGCCCCTGCCCAACGCCAGCCGCGTCTGCCGAACGTTTTGTCCAAAGTTAGCCAGGGGCAGCCACGGCACAGGATACCGATCAATCATGGTGATGTCGGCAATGTTCGCATAATGAAGCGCCTCCGATCCCTTGAACAAAACCAGGGCGGTCGGCCGGCGCGCCGGCAAACTTTTCATGAACCGCTGGGCGCGCCAGACAGCGTCGGGCGGAACGCGGTTCAGATCCGGCTCATCGATCAGATACCAGGCCCACAAGGCCGGATGTCCATCGAATTGTTTCACCGCCGCGCGCGCCGCCCGGGCATTGAACTGAGGACCGGCCGATGTATGCGGCGCGGCCAGCACTTTCAGGCCGTTCGCCTGAGCCGCATCGAGAAAACTCTTTTCAGCCGGTCCGGTGACCAGATTGAAGCCCGTTTCGCGCAGCACGGCCAGGTCATTGGTTGAGGGCACACCGTAAATGCCCAGCGGGTAGAAATGGGGGCGGCCATGCTGGCAACCCGTGATCGCCAGCAGCAACCAAAGCCAGGAAAAGCAGAAAAACAATCGTCCGGACATGATGAATCTTGTGTTTTCGACGGGACCGATTAGACGACAAACCCGCCAGGACGTCCACTGCGAAAGCGCCACGAAGATTTTGCCGGGCGCAACTCACTTCGAAAAGCTGCGCCAGACTCGGGAGTTTGCGCCGACTCACGCCGGCTGCCACGTTTTTGCCGCGCCGACAGCTTGTCCCTTCCGTAGCCCTGGCCTGGCGAAGGCCAACCAGAACATTGGTTTCATCCCAAGCGGGCGAGGACGCCTGGTTAGGGCGTCGTGGAACTCCTCCCTCCGAACCGTGCTTCCCAAGCGGGCGAGGACTCCCGCGCGCCGCTTGGATTGCGGCTGGGTCGCGCGGAGCAACAGGCCCGGCAATCCTTCTGACTCACCGCGGCCAAAAACGCACCCAGAATCGCATGGGAGAATCGATGAAGACTTCCCGCAGCAAGTCCTCCATGCGCGTGGCCCGGGGCTCCTCCAGCCAGCGGCTTAGGATAAAGGCGATACTAAAAAAAATCGAGACCGCGACAAAAAACACGACGTAACGGTTGACCACCAACAGGCTCCACCGCCATTCCCGTGGTCCCAGGGCGTCGAGGAGCAACCCCCACAGAATTGGGGCGATGCCTTGCGTCAAATTGCCCACCACGGAAAACAAGGCGAAGAAATGGTTGCGGCCCAGCAACGGAATGATCGCCATCGCCAGCCGCACATTGGCCATGCTCACCAGCGCCCCGGCCAGCCCCATCATAAATTGCAGCCCCAGGATCAGTGGCCAACGCGGACCGCAAAGCCCGGCCGCCACCGCCGTCCAGCCGACCTGAATGACCACCCAGACAAGAAAAGAGATTTTCAGAACCGGCTGGCTGCCGTGCCGGTCCATGCGCGAACCGAGAAACCAGAGACTGCTCAAACCACCCAGAAAAGAAACCGCCGTGACCAACAGAATGGTTTGCTCGCTCAGGCCCAGTTCTGTTTTCAAGAAAGCCACCACGAACGCCGTGAGGCCGCCGTACGCCAACGACCATACCATGTTCACCCGCAGCAGTTTTCGGAAGGGCTGGTAACCGGCGATCTCCCGCCACGGCACCGGTGCCGCCGAAACGCGCACTTGTTCGAGGGTTTCCCCTTCCGGTATGCGCTTTAAAAACGTCAGACTGACCGCCCCCATCACCGCGCTGATGGCAAAAATCAGCGAGAACTGCCAGGCCGCCGGCTGTGCGCCTAAACAGAAAGCCGCCAGCACAAATACGCCGAAACTGGCCAGGTTGACGCAAGCCGAGTCGATGGCGAGGTACCGGCCGCGAATCGCCGCCGGCACCAGCGAGGTGATCCACGGCAACCAGGCGCAGCTCGAAATGCCGCGCGACAGGTTAAACCCAAACAACAACATGATCATCAGCGATAGCCGGGTGGTCGCGTTGAGAAAAAAACCGGTCACCGGCACGGCGGCCATGCCAAAGATAAACATGACCCGGGTTCCCCAACCCGCATAAACGAATCGCTTGTAGCCGATCCGCACCACATAACTGGCCGCCGGGATTTGAAAAACCACCATCAACGGCATCATGCCGGCAATAATCCCCAACACCGTCGCGCTGGCCCCCAGGCTTTTGGCGTAAAGCACCATGGGACTGCTGAGAATGATCTGAAACGACAACGCATTGAACACCGCG
>JADGRT010000271.1 GCA_017880715.1 Verrucomicrobiia bacterium
GGAAGGGGTGGCTCCCGTCGCTGGTTTGGATTGCTGTCCAGACGGGCTGGCCGGCTGTTGGCGCAAGCGGGCAAATTGGCCTCGAAGGCGTAACAATTCCCAGTCGCTCATTTCACTATTACTATGGCCGCAACCCTCAAAACCGGACAGAAAATCATTCAGAAAGCTCGAAGGCGATTCATGATCTGGAGATGGTCGTCCGTTACAAAGAGGCCGTACAAGAACAGGTGAGGCTTATTGTCCTGGCGGCGGGCGGTCTCAAACCTTGATCCGCCATAACAAAACTTTGTCGCACCTGCGACAAAGTTTTGTAGGGTGTGTCAGACGCGCGGAATTACTGGAACATGAAGCAACGACGAAGTAAAAGTGCGCAAAGCGACGGGTCATCTGCGCATCCTCCGCCGACCAACGGGAAGTGGTGCTCACCCGTTACACCCAACCCGAGCCCGCACTGCAATTGCTCTTGGAGAAACTCAAACTGAAATTGCCGCCGCCACCGAAAATCACCGCTCCGCCCTGGAAAGCAGATGAGGCGATGTAGTGCCAACTTTTAACATGCCTGCCTTGATTTACATCAGGTTACGCAGGGCCACCCCCTCGAATCCGCGAAGTCGGTTAGCCGGAATTGTCAATCGTGTTCCTCGTGACACGAACGTCGTGCAGACAACAAATGACATAGTGAAATGAGTTCCTTGCGAGGCGCAGCCCCAGACGGTTTTGAACCGGCTGCACTTCTTGACGGAGGGCGAACTAAGGGACAGGTCAGAATGGCGCTGACATAGTCCGCAGGGTCGTCCTTCGTCCCTCGTCCTCGTCCTCGATTCGTTCCTTTGACTTTTCGAGGACGAGGACGAGGGACGACGACGAGGACGAGTTATTCGGACGAACGGTGGCCTGTCGGTGTTACTTCTTGCCGCCAGCCATTACGTAGCCGTTTCCCCGGAACCATGCGATGGCATCGGCGAAGGCCTGGCGCGGCGGCGTTTGCGGGAGGCCCAGTTCGCGCACGGCTTTGGCAGGATTAAAAAACATCTTGTACTTCGCCATGCGCACGCCCGCCAGGGGAGCCTTGGGCGGCCGGCCTGTCAGCCCAGCCATGGCCTCGTTGACGTGCGCCGCCCAGAGCGCGACCAAGTAAGGCACTCGAAAGGCCGGGGCGGGCATCCCGGTCAGCTCCGACATCACGGCCAACGCTTCCTTCATGGTCCAGTTTCCGTCCGCACTCCCGAGGATGTAGCGCTCGCCCACACGCCCTTTTTCCGCCGCCAGGATATGGCCGACGGCCACGTCCTTCACATGCACCCAGTTTAATCCGGTGTCCAGGTAAGCCGGAAGTTGCCGATTGAGGAAATCGAGGATGACTTTTCCGGTCGGCGTGGGCTTGACGTCCCGCGGACCAATGGGCGCGCTCGGATTTACGATCACCACCGGCAAGCCTTTTGCGGCCAGCTCGCGCGCCACCTGCTCGGCCTGCCATTTGGACCGCTTGTAATGATTGCTAAGCTGGTGCGGCGCGGTTTCGGCCGTCTCATCCGTAGGTGTCACCCGGCCACCCTCCGCTTTGGGCAAGCCGATGCAGCCCACCGTGCTGGTATAAACGATCCGCGCGCAGCCGGCCGCGGCGGCCGCCTCGAGGACATTGCGAGTGCCGGTGACATTGGCCGCGTACATGGGCGCGTAATCGCGCAGCCACAAATGGTAGCTGGCCGCGACGTGGAAGCACCAGTCGCTGCCGCGCATGGCCATGCGCCAACGCTCCGGCTCGCCAACGTCGCCCTCGACCGGCTCGAAATCCAGGCCGCGTAATCCCCGCCGGTCGCTGCCCGGCCGCAACAGCGCTTTGACCCGATGTCCGCGTGCCACCAGTTCGTGAACCAGATTGCCACCGATAAATCCCGAAGCGCCGGTAACAAAGCAGTTCATGTGGGTCAGTGCGGTTGAATATTCAGATACGTCACCTGCCGGTCTGCCTGCAGCGCCACGCGATCCAGGCTGGCCGGCAACAGGCAAAACTGCCCCGCTTCGAGGCGGATTTCATGCGACTGATAGCTCGCTTCCAAGCGACCCGCAACGACGCCCAGGATTAGCGGCGCCGTCAGGCGCAGGTAAAACCGTTGCCCGCGCCGCACCCGGCAGGCGTCCACCGTGAAGAGCGGGTCCTGCAACACATATTGCACGGCAATGCTCGGACTGCGCGAAAACTTGTTGGTGATCGGCAGCGGCTCGATATCGTTGAAATCGATGCTCTCCATGGCCTCTGGTATATGTAGTTTGCGTGGCTTTCCATCGGCTCCCGGCCGGTTCCAATCAAACACCCGATAGGTGGTATCCGAATTTTCCTGAATCTCGAAAATCACCGTGCCGGCACCCAGGCCGTGCAACCGTCCGCTGGGGAGAAACATGGCATCGCCGGCCTGGACGGGCGCACGATGCAAACAATCCTGGACACTGCCATCCTGAATTCGTCGCTCGAATTCTTCGCGGGCGACACCTCTTTTAAGGCCGACCCACAATTCAGCCTGCGGCCCGGCCTCGGCGACATACCACAATTCGGTCTTGGGTTCGCCGCCGAACTTGGCCGCCGCTCCGGCCGGAGGATGCACCTGCAACGAGGTCGCTTGCTGGGCATCGAGGATTTTGACCAGCAACGGGAAACGTCCCGGAGGAGCGGATACGCTTCCCAGCAACGCGTCTCGGTGGTTTTCCATGAGCCAGCGAAGATCCCGGCCAGCCAGCGGACCGTTGGCGATGACACTGACGGCTTCCGGGCGGTCCGAAATTTCCCACGACTCGCCGATAGCAACATCTGGAGGCAGGGCCTTATGGTAAAGCCGCTCCAAACTGCGCCCGCCCCAGATCCGTGGCTGGAAAATGGGCTTAAAGATGAACGGGTAGAGCATGGACAGCCTTTCTCATTTGAAGCCGGTCGGCATGACTGGCAGGCTGCGGCTGAGGGTGGCCGTGCTTCACATTCAAGCCGGTTGGGCTGGCGTTGGCGCAGCCTCGGGTTGAGCCACCTCACTGCCAGGGGCATTGTTCTCCTGGAATAATCCGAAGGCGCGGAATTTCTGGTAGCGCATGCGCAATCGATCGCCCGAAGAGAGTTTCTGCAGCTCGTCGAGATGAATTAGCAATTGAACTTTCAAAAGGGCTACCGCATCGGCCGGATCGTTGTGAGCGCCACCCAAAGGCTCGGGCACTACAGCGTCCACCAAGCCAAAGGCCTTCAACTCTTTGGCGGTGATTTTCAGCGCCTCGGCGGCCTTGGCGGTCGCCGCGCGATCCTTCCATAAAATCGAGGCGCAGCCTTCAGGGCTGATGACCGAGTAATAGGCGTTTTCGAGGATTAAAACCCGATCCGCCACGCCGATGCCCAAGGCGCCGCCCGAGCCGCCTTCACCCACCACGGCGGCAATGATCGGAACCTCAAGCAACATCATCTCGCGCAAATTGACAGCAATGGCCTCGGCAATGTGCCGTTCCTCGGCCCCAATACCAGGGTAAGCACCAGCCGTGTCGATGAGCGTGATGATCGGCAACCCGAACTTGTCGGCCAAGCGCATTAACCGCAATGCCTTGCGATATCCCTCCGGATGGGCCGATCCGAAGTTCCGCAGGATGTTTTCCTTGGTATCCCGGCCTTTCTGCGTGCCGATGACCATGACCCGGTGGCCATTCAGTTGGGCAAAACCGCCCACCATGGCGCGATCGTCGGCAAACAACCGGTCGCCGTGCAATTCCACGAATCCGGTAAACGCGCCTCGGATGTAATCCAACACAAACGGCCGTTTGGGATGGCGTGCGATTTGCACCCGCTGCCAGGCGGTCAGTTCCGAATAGACCTGGCACCGGGTTTCCTCGAGCCGTTTCTCGATCTGCTCGATTTCCACTTCAAGATTAAGCCCCAAAGCATGCGCGTCCGGATGTTTTTTCAACTCATCCAGTTTGCGTCGCAGTTCGATGATCGGCTTCTCGAAATCAAGCTGATGTCGCATAATCCGGCATATTAGGTTTTATCGGTCCAGCAGGCAATCCAAATCCGGGTGAAAGACGGGGGGGGGCACTGGGCCCATTCATGAACCAAAAAAAGTAGGAGCCGACGTGAGGAGGCTCATTTCCCCTGAGCTTCCAAGCCCCTCCCATCCCTATCGTCCTCGTCCTTCGTCCCTCGTCCTCGTCCTCGATTGTCCTTCCTCCTTCGCCCTGGAAAAAACGGACGCCAAAATCGAGGACGAGGACGAAGGACGAGGACGAGGACGAAACTGCGCAACGAATATAGAATGCTTTCCGTCCGAGATACGCGACATGGCCAGCTAGCTTCTGAATCGTTCCGAATCGGAACGGTTGTGGGTTCGGCGGCCGCCAAACCGGCCTTGCCACGCGAGCTGAGGCTTGCCATCCGGATGCCGGCAGATTAACTTGGTTCCCATGAGCGCTGTAGCCGAAGTAAAAACCGCCGCCGGTGGCTTGGTGGTGTCGAATCCTGACATCTTGGGCGGCACACCTGTCTTCCGCGGCACGCGCCTGCCGGTGCAAACGCTGTTCGACTATCTCGCGGACGGACTTTCGCTCGACTATTTCCTCGATACGTTCGAGGGCGTCACGCGCGAGCAGGCGAGGGCCGTGCTGCGCTATGGATGGGAGCGGATTGCGGCGGGATTGGCAGCATGAAGGTGCTCCTGGACGTTTGCACGCCGGTACAAGTTCGCCAAGCGTTGCCGGACCATGACGTGCGCACCGCTGTGAAGATGGGCTGGGGTGAACTGGAAAACGGCGACCTTCTCCGCGTGGCTGAGACGGCAGGATTCGATCTGCTCATTATCTGCGACAAGAATCTGCGGCATCAGCAGAATCTCGTCGCCAGAAAACTGGCGATTCTCGAGCTATGGACCAAC
>JADGRT010000272.1 GCA_017880715.1 Verrucomicrobiia bacterium
GCCGACGAAGCCCGCCGTCAGTTTGAGGAAACCCTCCGGCTTGATCCCTACAACGCCAACGCGCGGAAAAAATTGTCCAAGTAAGAACCTAATTGACAGGATTGACACGACAGCCCAGGGCATCGGCCATCGCTCGCAGCAATTCGGCTTCCTTGCTCTGAATCACTCCGTCAGCGGCGACGGTATGGACGGCCGCGTTGAGCATCCGGCGTTTCAAGGGGGCGGACGCTTGCGCCAGGTGGTCGAGAGCGGCATCGATTTGCGGCAGATTGCACTCTTCGAATTTGCGCAAGCTGAATCCGGCGGCGTCCTTGGAAGACAGATCCAGCTTTTGCGCGCCTAAAAGATAAGCCGCTTTCTTTTGTGCTTCGTCCGAGTGGCCCAGGTGCGCCAGGGCTGAGAGCAGGACGGAAATCTCCGGCAACAAAGCGGTCAATTTGTAATACTGGACCACCGGCGGGCGGATGGGGCGATAATACGGTTCCAGGTGGCGCCGCAGGATTTTCTGGAGCGTGTATTCAAATAGATCGATTTGTTGATCGGCTTCGATGAGTTGCTGCAGCATCTGCGAAAACTGCTGGTATTGCGCGGTGGCCAAGCGACGCAAAGCCGGCAGCGAGAGCTCAATCAAGGGCAGTTTGGACCGGGCCTCCAGATTTTGAAGCAGCGGGTATATCTGAAGGATCCTGGACTGGAAGGTAGTCTGCGTTTCGATCATCTGGAGCTGCGCGGCGCGAATGGATTCGTCAGAACTCAACAGCAGGGCATAGATGAGGGCGCAGGCATCATACGGCTCGCGTGCTGCCTGGACGAGGATGGGCGGTAGCGCGGCCAACAAGCTGGAGGAGTAGGAGAGCTGTTTGGCGCCTGGATTGCCCAAGGCGGCTACCGCCGTGGCGGCTTCCAAGGCTTTGGCGAAGTGAGGAGACGCCAGAGGTTTGGCTGCCAGTTTAAGGCCCAAGGGCAGGGGAATGGTTGCGCTGGCGGCTGGAGCGCCGCCCGCCAGGGCAGCCGTCGCTGACAGCGAGGGCAATTGAAAGGGGGGAAAGGTGCCGTCGAAACTCGGATCCAAACGGCGCACCCGTTCCTTAAGCGGCGGGTGAGTCGCCATCCAATGAATCCACGAATCGCCCATGGCATTGCCGAAAAAAAGGTGGCTCGCCTCCTGGGCATGCGGGGTTTCCAGGCGAGCTTGTTGCGCCAATCCTCCGATTTTGAGCAATGCCTTGCGGAGGCCGTCCGGTTGGCGGGTGAACTGGATGGCAGCGGCATCGGCCAGAAATTCGCGCTGGCGGGCAATGGCGCTTTTAATCAATTGACCGAAGAACATGCCGATCCAGCCGATCAGAAACAGCGCCAGTCCGAGCAGGAGCAGCGGACCGTTTTTGCGGGATCCGGAATCGCCGGCGACGCGCAGCAGCAGCCGCCCGATGATGGAAAGGCTTAAAATGCCAAACACCAAACCGATCAGACGCATGTTCAGCTTCATGTCACCGTTGAGCAGATGGCTGAATTCATGAGCGATGACGCCCTGCAACTCGTCGCGCGTGAGGCTCTTTAGACAACCCCACGTGACGCCAATGACGGCGTCGCTGGGTGAATAACCGGCGGCAAAGGCGTTGATGCCGGGTTCATTTCTCAGCACGAAAACATCGGGCACCGGGATGCCCGAGGCAATCGCCATTTCTTCGACCACATTGAGCAGGCGGCGCTCATCGGGATCGGTGGTTTGCGGGTTAAGCGATTGACCGCCCAGCGATAGGGCCACCACCCGGCCGCCTTGGGCTAGTTCGCTGATTTTATAAAGCGATCCACCCAGGATGAACACCAAGGCGCCCAGGGCGACCCAGACCAGCAAAGCGGGATTCCAGAAAGAAAACCGGCCGTCCAATAATTGCTGACTCGGAGTGACCGCCACGACCACGACGGCGTAAACCGCCAGAACAATGCCGATCACCGCCAGGGCGAAATAACCAAGCAGCCAACGGGTGTTGCGTTGGGCGTGTTCCTGGTGTTCAAAAAAGTCCATAATGCCGCTGTCGAATGCACGTAGGATAGTCCTGGAGAAAGTGGTTGTAAAGCGTGGAGGCAACCCGCGCGCCGACTCGGGCGCATCTCAGGTTTTTCTGGAGCGCCGACATCATCCGAATCCGAATCGTCATGGGCTATCTGGCCATCGCTGCCGCAACCGGACTTGTTTTTCAGGTGAGCAAACCTCTGGCGGCACGAATCGACCAACTTTCCGCAGGGCAAGCCACCCATGGGCAGTCCTGGATTCCGAACGCAAGCGTCTCGGAGTTTATGGTCGTCGCCGTTCCGTAGTCTGCCTGGACAACCCCTTTACCGCCCGAGTCAGACATGAACCTTCGAAAGCCCTTCTCATGTTGGCGGCTCTTCCTGCTTGCCGGATTAAACCGCCTGACTGATCGCGGTAATGATGGCTCGGCGAGGTCTGACATGAAGACGATCTGCGAAACACACTACCGCAAGCCCACTTCGCCCACCGAGTAACACGATGAATGCAGCGCTGAGGCGTCCGCCCGCCGGCTCCGGAAATCTGAAGCGGCGCTGGGTTGGAGGTGAGAAATGATGAACATGGACACATTAAAATCATGGGTTAGCAAAGAGAAGGCCAGCGGGTTCGCGCAAAACGCGGCGCTGGGCGTGCTGGCGCTGGGCGTGGGAATTGTCATATGCGGAAGATGCATCCGCGAAGGGCGGTTTGGTTTGCAGTTTTCATTTGTGGGTTTACTGAAATTGCTATGACTGTCCAAATCATGAATAGGCCCTCACCCCTTATGGCCAGGCGCTACGCGGTTCATCGGCTTGCGGAGCTTCACCTTTCGCGCGGGCCGCCAGCCCCGGCGAATGCGGCGCAGCAGAGGCAGGATTCGTTCTGGCGGTGCCGCGTGCGGCTGACCGTCCCGGCGTTTCAATATCAACGCCACCGGCTGAAAAGGAACCATCTTAGCCGCACCCGATTCTCCCATGTCATCCAGAGTGTGGGCAATGATGTCGTCGCCCGTGAGAGTGAAACGTCCCAGCCGCTTGGTGAGCGAGAAAGTCATGGTGCCGCGGTTGTGGTAGCTGCGATAGATCAGTTCGGTGCAGACGATGCGGGAGCTGTTGTTGAAATCGAACTCAAAGTCGTAGGGCTTACCGAGATGCCCCATTGCTTCTCCGATGGCGGACGCGATGTCGCTGGCCGGCAGGGTGGAGCGGAGCACCACCAGATGGTCCACCCGCAGGCATTGCTCCAGCAGGTGGAGTTGCACACAAGGGAACAGGGCCTCGATGACCAGCCCCAACGGCCCAACGTTCTCCGGGATCTCCCGCCAATGCCGGGCCACCTGCGGATGCGAGTGCAGACCCAGGACTTCCAGATCGGATCGTCCCCCTAGAAAAAGCGCGGCATGGGTCCAGAAGCCGGGCAGCAATGCAGCCGTAAGCCGGCTATCGTTGCGCATCAGCAGCACATCGCCCGGCTGCAAACAAGGGCGCAGGTTTGCCAGCATCTCCGGAGTGATGGCGCAGGCGGATTGGCCGGTGACGCGGGCGTCGGCTAACCGGTCGCCGAGCAGACTTTCCAAGCCGTGTCGCGCCTGACGGAATGGGCTCAGGATCGCTCGGCCAAAGGCCTGCCAGTCATGGCGGAGGCGTTGCCAAAGCACGTGCAGCAGCCGGCGACGAATCGCGTGGCGTTGATGGCGGATCAGATTGACTAACCAGACCCAATCGCCGCCGGCCTCACCAGCGAAAGCCTGAGCTTCCCGCCGATGCGCTCGCCAGAAAGCGTCCGCTTGGAGGATGGACTGGTAGTTGCATATTCGGCTGTAGCCGGCCAGCACATCATCGAAGAATCCCGCCTCCATATCATATTTGCTGTCCGGCTCGTTGATCTTGGCTCGCAACATCGGCACATGCTCGGCAAAGGCAATGATCTTGAGCGATTTTGCGTAAAGCACCAACGCGGCTCCAAAGGCCACCAAGAAGCACCGGAGCTGGCAGGGCGGTGGCTCCATCGAAGCGTAGTCCCGGTAGCGCAGGATGATTTCGTAAGCAACCAGCCGGCAGTTACGATAGACCAGTACACCCTGACGGACGCGGTCATCTTCGTCGGGCGTGAAATAGCCGCGTCCCGTGACAGCTTTCGGAATGGAGGAAGAGTCGAGCCGCTCCTCCAAACGATCCAGCCCCGCCACAATCTCCTTAAGCGTGCGCAGGTCTGCTGGCAAGTGCAGTTCCGCCTCTGGGCCGGTGCAACCGGCGACGGGTGCTGACCAGCCTCCCGGGGGCCGAATCTGTGGCGGCTTTGTCATCGCCTTTCTTTAGCTGCCCCCCAACAAGCTGTCATCCACCGGGAGGCACAAAGGTAAAGAGTCATGGCCGTCCTGCTCCCTGCTGGTTCTTCTCGCCAAAGTCGCGCGTTGCGTGCCACAAAGGATCGGGTTTGGTTGGTGGACATGGCGAATTCGCGTCTGCTGCCATGGCCTGCTCCACTCGATTGAGCATCGCGTCCGCGTGATGCAGCGTTAATGTGGGGTGAGTTGCGATAACAGGGGGAGGCTACATCGGTTACCGGGGTGGGTGTCGAGAGGAAAGGGGATTGGATGGGTGGTAGGCGAGAACGGCGGCGTTCTTGAAGGGCTTCGGGCATCGACCAATTCGATGGCCGGTTTGCGAGCTGCCAAATTGACAGCGACCGAGGCTTTATGAGGATCATCTCAGCCGTCCATAACGACATAGTGAATTGGGGTCAAGTCTCAATCTTCAACATATCACCCAGTGCAAGGCATTGGGATCACGTCAGGACATAAGACATAATCCGGGGCGGGGCCAACCTTTACCACGTCAACGAACTGCTGGGCCACGAGACCCTGGA
>JADGRT010000273.1 GCA_017880715.1 Verrucomicrobiia bacterium
GGTCATGACAAAACCAAGGCGCAATTCCTATTTCGTCATCCTGCTGACCCTGGTGCTGGCAGGCTGGTTTGGCTTGGGGACCCCCTTGGTCGCGGCGTTCTTTGCCTCATTCGTGCTCCATCGACTGACGTTTTTACGGCGGAAGTCGCTGACGGTACTGGTCTTTCTGGTCTTGGTGTCGATTATCTGCAGTGGCTTGGTCTATTTTCTGGATCAGGCGGTCAAAACCCTGCCCCGGGTCGCCACCACCGCGATTCCCTCGATCATCCAATATGGCCAGGAGCACGGCTTGGATCTGCCTTTCACCGATTGGGGCAGTTTAAAAACCTTCGCTCTGGAAAACATCAAGGGGCAACTGCATTACATCGGCAATTTCGCCAAGATTGCGACCAAGCAATCCGTGTTTCTGCTCATTGGGATCGTGGTGGCAATCAGCATTTTCCTGAATCCGGCCACCGACCTTAATCCGGACGGTTATGCGATTCGAAACAACCTGTATTCGGTCTATGCGGCCGAGATTGCGGCCCGGTTCCGCTCTTTGTACCACGCTTTTGACGACGTGATGGGGGCGCAACTGATTATTTCCACCTTCAACACCGGGTTGACCTCTGTTTTTCTGATGTGGGTAGGTCTGCCTTATACCCCGCTAATGTTGTTTATCACCTTCATTTGCGGGTTGGTGCCGATTGTGGGAAATCTGATCAGCAATTCGATCATTGTGGCGTTTGCCTTTACGATTTCACCGAATCTGGCGATCTCGGCGTTGGTCTTTCTGGTTTTGTTACACAAGCTCGAGTATTTCCTGAACAGCAAGATTATCGGCGAGCGCATCAAGAACCCGGTCTGGTTGACGCTGATCGGCTTGATTCTGGGCGAAAGGCTGATGGGCATCACCGGCATGATCCTGGCCCCGGTCATTCTGAATTACATAAAGATAGAAGCCGGCCGGATCAAGGTCCAGGAGGCCGACAAAGAACCCGGCGCGGGACCAGCCAAGGACGGCGCCTAGGTGGCCGGAACGGCCGCCTCGCGTTTGGCCATAATGGCTTCGACGATTTTTTGGGCGATTTCCGGTTTTTCGGCCAGCGCTTTTTGGGCGGCTTCTTTGCCCTGGCCGATGAGCTCGCCGTTGAACTGCAGCCAGGCGCCTTTCTTGTCCACCACGCCGTTTTCAATCCCCACGTCCAGGATGCTGCCTTCCTTGTTGATGCCATGATTGAACATGATGTCGAACTCGGCCTCGACAAAGGGCGGGGCAACTTTGTTTTTGACGACCTTGACCTTGACGTGGCTGCCGATGGCGGCGCCCGCCGAGTCTTTGATACTCTCCTTGCGGCGGATGTCGAGGCGCACGCTGGCGTAGAACTTGAGCGCTTTGCCGCCCGGCGTGGTTTCGGGATTGCCGAACATGACACCGATTTTTTCGCGAATCTGGTTGGTGAAGACGCAGGTGGTTTTGGCCTTGTTCAGGATGGCGGTCAGCTTGCGCAGGGCCTGGCTCATAAGGCGCGCCTGCATGCCCATGGTCGCCATGCCCATTTCGCCCTCCAGCTCGGCCTTGGGCACCAGCGCCGCGACGGAGTCGATGACAATCACATCGAGCGCATTGGAGCGCACCAGCGTTTCGCAAATGGTCAGGGCTTCCTCGCCGCTGTCGGGTTGGGACACCAGCAGGTCGTCGAGGTTGACTCCGAGGCGTTTGGCATAGGCGGGATCGAGGGCGTGTTCGGCGTCGATGAAGGCGGCGAGTCCGCCGAGTTTCTGCGCGCTGGCGATGACGTGCAGCATGAGCGTGGTTTTGCCGGAGGATTCGGGGCCGAAGATCTCGACGACACGTCCGCGGGGCAGGCCGCCGACGCCCAGGGCCAGGTCCAACGCCAGGGCGCCGGTGGGAATGACCTCGATCTTTTGCCGGGCGTGAGCGTCTCCGAGGCGCATGATGCTGCCCTCGCCGTAGGCCTTGGTGATCGTGGAAATGGCCGTTTCCAGGTCGCGTTGGCGGGCGATTTGGAGTTTGGCCGCCTCGGCGGCGCGGGGGTCGGCCGGCGCGCTTTTTTCAGTGGTTTTTACGGGCATAAATCTCTCCGAGTTTTAATTCGCCTAGAGGTAATAATCAATGCCGCCGGACAAGTCAATGCGGCGGTAAAAAATTTCGCGGAGAGCGGATGCCCTCATCCGCGCGGAGTTAAGCGATGCAAACTCGCAGACGAGGGCGCTCCTTTTGCATCGTCCTCGTCGTCGTCCTTCGTCCTCGTCCTCGATTTTTGTTTCTTTGTCGAGGACGAGGACGAAGGACGACGACGAAATCATGCGGGTTGCCAACTTGAGTATTCGAATTCCAAGCTGCGCCTGGCCCGCCATTTCAAAAAAGTATTGTATTCAGGCGGTGAAGTGGGGAATCTGAAGCCCCCTGACGGGCGGAAAGCGAGAAGAACCATGAAAGCGGTGATTTTATGTGGCGGCAAAGGCACGCGGCTGCGGGAAGAGACCGAGTTTCGTCCCAAGCCCATGCTGCCGATCGGCGACCGGCCGATTCTCTGGCATTTGATGAAGATTTACGCCACGCAGGGGCACAAGGATTTTGTGCTTTGCCTGGGGTACAAGGGGGAGATGATCAAGGATTTTTTTCGGAATTACCTCTGGCGGATGAGCGATGTCACGATGCAGTTGGGGCGGAAGCCAACGGTTAAATTTCATAACCATCATTCCGAGGAAGACTGGCAGGTGACGCTGGCGGAGACGGGAGAAAACACCCTGACGGCCGGGCGCATCAAACGCGTTCAGCGTTATTTGGACAAGGACGAGCCCTTTTTCCTGACCTACGGGGACGGGGTGGGCAACGTGGATGTCAACGCGGTGCTGGCGTTTCATCGGCGTCATGGCAAGGCGCTGACCGTGACCGCGGTGCGTCCGCCGGGTCGGTTCGGCGAGTTGGAACTGTCCCCGGACCAGGAAGTCCGTCGGTTCAACGAAAAGCCACAGGCGGAAGGCGGATTCATCAATGGCGGATTTTTTGTGGCCTCGTGCAAGGTGTTCGATTACCTGGATGACGAGGCGGACGGGATGATGTTCGAGCAAGAGCCCATTCGCCGGATTGCGGCGGACCACCAACTCATGGCCTATCAACACCAGGGATTTTGGCAGCCGATGGACACCTACGCGGAGTTTACCCTCCTGAACCGGCTTTGGAACGAAGGTCAGGCGCCGTGGAAGATCTGGTGATACCGCAACTCCTTCCAACTGCCTTTCCCGTTGACGTGAGCGCAAAGTTACCGATAGCTTCAATCGGCGCTTGAAGCCGACCTTTTGCGCCACCGGCTATGTCACTGTTACCCCTGCACAAAAGCCTCTGGTGGGCCTATTGGGAACGCCTGAGAAAATCCGCCATGTTTTATGGAGTTCTGGGGACCATGGTCCGGGTGGGATCTCAGGTAATGCTGCTCCCCTTGGTGCTTCGCCTGCCGCCAGCCGAATTGGCGATATGGTTTGTATTTCTTTCTCTGGGTGCGTTGGCCAATCTCGCTGATTTTGGTTTCGGGCCAGCGGTGACTCGCGTGTACAGCATTTTATGGGCGGGCGCCAAAGATTATGAGACCGTCGGCTTTGGCGAGCCATGTCCCCAGGGCGAGCCTAACTTACCGCGCATTCGCCAATGGAACAGGGTCATTGCTCATCTGTACTTCTGGCTGGCGGCTGGTGCCACGCCGGTCATTGGCCTCGGGGGCGCGTTGTTTCTGCTTCCCGACTTTCAATCGGCCCCCCATCCGTGGAGCATGGGATTGACTTGGATGGCTTTTTTATGGGTGACGGGCTACAACTTAGCCACGAATTACTGGGGATTAGCCTGCCAAGGTGTCAACCGAGTGCGGGAACTTCAGGTCAGCAGTGTTTGGGGCGGGCTGGCCTATCTCTTGGTAGCGGGAGGTTTTTTGCTGGCCGGCCATGGTCTGAAGTCATTGGTGGCCGCCACCGCGGTGAGGGCGGTTCTGTCGCGATGGATTTGCCGCCGTAGTTATCTTGCAGCGGTGCCCCCTATCCCTGGAACTCGCACTCCGCTGGAACGCGGTTTGGTGAGGAAACTGTGGCCGAATGCTCGTGAATTTGGCATTATGTCGGTCGGTTCTTTCCTGGTCACCAATACCAGCATCCTAATTAGCAAAAAATATCTGCCGGTTGAAGTCACCGCATCGTTCGGTGTCACCCAGCAGATTGGGGTTTTTTTGGTGAGCCTGTCTACCCTATGGGTGAGCACCAAATGGCCACAAATCACCATCCTGCGCGCCCAAGGCCGGCTGCGCGAAGTCGGCGCGTTGTTTGCGCGGCGGTTCGGCTTGATGATCGCCACGTTGGTGGTGCTAACCATTGCCGTCGCCGTGGCGGGCGATCCCTTGTTGGCCTGGAAAGGCACCCAGACACGGTTGCTGCCCACCCCGGCGCTGGTGTTTTATTTGGCTTATCTTGTCTTTCAGGCTTTTTATGTCACGTTTGGCATATTTACCTTCACGGAAAATACCAATCCATTTTTCCGCGTGGCGATCAGCACGGGGATCGCCACGGTCTGCTTGAGTCTGTGGTGGACGGCGATCTGGGGTTTGTGGGGCCTGCTTTTGGCTCCCTTGATTGCGGAAGCCACCATCAACGCCTGGTTTACGGTGCGGCGTGGTTTTCAGGGCCAGCCCTTGTCCGTGACCCAGTTTGTCCGGGTGGCGCTTGGGGGCAAGGTGTGAAAGGTTCAGGCCGCCGCGCCGGGCGTCTGAGCTAGCCTCGATTTCCACGGTATTGGAATGAGCTAACACTTGCGGCGTTTCGGGCAGTCGGTTTAGGCGAACTGGATGACCAGAGTTTGCGCCGCGATCACCCACCTTTCGACACTGTTTTTTG
>JADGRT010000023.1 GCA_017880715.1 Verrucomicrobiia bacterium
ACGGCATGGAGACGACGCGCGTGGGCGTGCCGGCGGCCTCCAGGCGGGCGCGGGCCGCAACCGCGAGCGCGACCTCGGAACCGGTGGCCACGATGATCGTGCCCACCTGAATCTCCTTCAGATCTGCGTGCTGCTTGAAATCGATCGCCTTGCGATCGCCGCAGGCTTCCACGCAGGTCTTTTTGCATTTGCCGGTCTTCAATTCGATGCAGGTTTCCGGGTCGATGAGCGTTACGGCCGGGATGGCCTGCGGAAACGGAATATAGATCGGCTTGCGCTTGGCCAAACCCAGGTTGAAATCGTCGCGGAACTTCGGTTCCTTATAAACACACGCCTCGATGCATTCCTGGCAACCCGTGCATAGATCTTCGAGCACATAGCGCGGTTTCCGCTTTACCGTAATCTTAAAATTGCCCACGTAGCCATCAACCTTAATGACGTCGGAGTACGTCCAAAGCGTGATATTGGGATGCGATCCCACGGCGGCCATTTTAGGTGAAAGCACGCACGCGGCGCAGTCGAGAGTGGGAAAGGTTTTGTCGAATTTGGCCATGTGCCCGCCAATGGTGGCCTCGCGTTCGACCAGATAGACATGCTTGCCGGCATTGGCCATGACCAGCGCCGCATGAATCCCGGCAATCCCGCCGCCCAGAATCAGCACATCAGGATATATGGGAACCTTTTTCACCTCGAGCGGTTTGTGGCTCGGGACGCGCTGGATGGCGGCGCGCGCCAGGGACATGGCCTTGCGCGTGGCTTCTCCGCGGTCGGTATGCACCCACGAATCATGCTCGCGGATGTTGACCATCTGGAAAAAGAAAGGGTTGATCCCGCCCTTCTGAGTCGCTTTGCGGAAGGTCTGTTCGTGCAGGAGGGGCGAGCAGGCCGCCACCACCACCCGGTTCAACCGGTGCTCCAGAATGTCCTGATGAATCAGCTCCTGGCCGGGATCCGAGCACATGTATTTGTAATTCCGCGATACGGCCACGTTGGGCAACGCGGCCACGTATTGGGTCACCGCGTCAACATCCACCATGCCCGCGATGTTGGTGCCGCAATGGCAGACATAAAAACCGATGCGAACCGGATCATGTTTCTTGGTCGTCAACATAGTTAGTCCTCCCCCAGAGATTCAGCCAAAAGCTCCACCACATCGCGCACCACCATCGGTTTCTCGTGGGGTATCGTCTTGAGCGCGTCCTCGAACCGGTAGATTTCGTAAGGACAAGACACGGCCAAAACATCCGCGCCCGTTGCAATCGCCTCTTTAATGCGCCGTTCGGAAAGTCGTTCCATGCCCTTTTGCTTGAAGAACGTGTCCAGCCACATGCCGCCGCCCCCGCCCCCGCAACAAATCGAATTAATCCGGTTATGCGTCATCTCCACCAGCTTGATGCCGGGGATCGCTTTCAGCAGATCGCGCCCCTCGTCGTAAATGTTCGCCCGGCGTCCCAGACAGCAGGCGTCGTGATAGGTCACCGTCAGGTTGAGCGGTTTCTTCAGCTTGGGTTTCAATCGATCCAGGTACTGGGCGAAGAAGGGCGTGGTGTGCTCGACTTTGTAGTCGAACCCGTACATGGGGTAGCGAATGCGAAACGCGTTGAAAGCGTGGGCATCGCCCGTCACGATCCGTTTGAAGTCGTACTTCTTAAACACGACCATGTTGTAGTCGGTCAGAGTTTCGAACAAACCCGTCTCCCAGGTGAGTTGGCCGCAATCGCCGGCGCATTTCTCTTCGTTGCCCAGAATGGCAAAATCGATGCCCAGCGCGTTAAACAGTTTGGCCGTGGCGCGGCTGTTGTCCTGCCCGCGGCCATAATAGGACGTGTAACACTCAACGAACCACAGGACATCGACCGGCTGGGGATCGTTGGCCAGAATTTTGACCGGCGTCTTGGACGTCGTGACCCAATTAGCGCGTTTGCGGGAGGATTCGCCCATCGGATTGCCGTAGCGCAAGGCGTTTTGCAGGCTCTTCTGCAACTCAGCCGGAATCTCCGGCAGGTTGGCCAGGACTTGTTCCTTCACCAACGGCAGCAAAATATCCGAAAGCCGAATGCCGCGCGGACATTTAGCCATGCAAGCGTAACAGGCCACGCAACGCAGGATGCTGTCCGACTTGAACACCTCATCCATGTGCCCGCGGCGCAGCATGTTGATGATCCGGCGGGGCGGATACTCCATGTATTCTCCATAGGGACAGGTCCCCGCGCACGTGCCGCATTGGATGCAAGTCAAAATGCGTTTGCCTTCCGGCGAGTCCAGCACATTCTCAAGCGTAACGCCCTTTTCGCACAACTCGGGTTCGACTATTGAATACATGGGTGTTCTCCTGGGTTGATTATTCCATCGCCTCCGCCACGAGCTCGGCGATGTCTTTCACGGCAAGCTTGCCTTCATGACCGGTGGTCTTGATGGCGTCGCGGAACATCGCAATGTCTTTGGGACAGGCAACCACAAAAGTAGGAACCTCCGGCAAGGCGGCCGCCTCGCGGATGCGGTTCTCGGCGGGCCGCTCCTTGATGCCCGGGGTGTCTTCCATCCAGATGCGGCCGCCGCCGGCGCCGCAGCAATAACTGCGATGGCGATGGCGCGGCATCTCCACCAGCTCCAGGCCCAGCGCTTGCAGCACCCGGCGGGGCGGATCATAGACGCCATTGTAGCGGCCCAGGTAACAAGGATCGTGATAGGTCACCCGGCCGGTGAGTTTCTTTTTCAGCGACAACCGGCCCTGCTGAATCAGTTCATCCAGCACCTCGGTGTAATGCCGGACCTGAACCCCGTCGCCGTTCCACGGGTATTCGTTCTTGAGCGTGTTATAGGTATGAGGATCGGTGGTAACGATCATCTTGAACTTCGCCTTGGCAAATGCCTGGAGATTCTTTTCCTTGAGCATTTCGAAAAGCCCCTCCTCGCCCACGCGGCGGACGTCGTTGCCGGCGTTCCGTTCCGCTTCGTATAACAGTCCGAAATCCAGACCGGCTTGTTGGAAAATCCGGGCGGTTTGTTTCGTGATTTCTTCGAGCCGCGGATCGTAAGAAGCGTAGTCGCCGACGAACCAGAGGTATTCCACGGCCTCCTTCCGAGCGTCCTTGATTTTGAGGCCGGAAGATTGCACCCACTTGGCACGCATACGATCCGATTTGCCGAAGGAATTGCCGTAGCGCGTCAGGTTGGCCAGCATGTCCTGCACCGTGCGGTCCACCGCGCCTTGAGTCACCAGATGGCGTCGAAGCGTGACCACCAGCGGCACCTGCTCGTTCCAGACGGCGCACCGTTCCATGCAGGAAAGACAGGTGGTGCAAGACCAGAGCTCGGCTTCGGAAATGACCTCGCCAATCAGCTTGGGTTCGTGGGCGTCAGCGGCCGGCTTTCCGGAGAGCCCGGCTTTCACAATATGCTTTTTGATTTTCTGGATAAGCTGTTGCGGTTCGAGCGGATAACCGGAGGCGGTGGCTGGGCAGGCGCGATCGCACCGGCCGCACTCGGCGCACGAGAGGCCGCTCAGCAGTTGTTTCCAGGTCAATTCCTTCCATTGTGAAGCCCCCGAGCCGAAATCTTCAGTCGTTCCCTGCACGCTGAGATCGCCCAAACGTCCCCGGTTGCTGAAGAATACGTTGAACGGCGAGGCCAGCAAATGCATGTGCTTCGAGTAGGGCAGATAAACGAGGAAAAACAGCACCACCAGCATGTGCAGCCACCACATGGCCTGGGACAGCTTAAGCGCCGACGCCGCCGGCACATCCGCGAACAACTCCGCTAACACGTTGCCGAACGGACTCCAGCCCGGAGCCCGGGCGCCTTCGGCCACCAAGCGGAAGCCGGAGCCGAAAAGAGTGGTCAGCATCAGCAGCCCGATGAGCGATAGGATGAAATTGGCGTCGAGGCTCAGATGCAAATGAGGGGGCGCGAAAAAGGCCCGGCGCATCGTGGCCACCAACAGCGACCCGAGCACCAGCACCGCGAAAATCTCCAGGAAGAAGCTGACGATTTTAACCTCGTCCGGATACGGAATGGGCAGAAACGGCAGCAAACCGCGCAGCAAGCTCCAGTTGAAACAGGTGGCATATAGCACGAAACCCCAGAAGATCAGGAAGTGCGGCGCGCCAATGCTCCGCTCGTTGAACAGGCGGGGCTGCAACAGCACATGCTTCAGGAAATGCGCCACCCGCCGTCCCCATTGATCGAACCGGTTTTCCGGCCGCCCTTGGCGCAACAACCCTATCAATTGCCAGATGCGCCTGCCGAAAATCCCAAACGCCAAGAGGGTTAGAAGCCACAACACACCCACTCCAGCCGGACCCAGCAGGGTTACAGGATCGGATTTCATAAATTGTCTGACCGTTAACCGCAACCTGCCCAACCGCAACGCGACCCGTCAGGCCGCGCCTTTTTTGGCCTTGATCTTTTCGGCCAGGGCCGGAACCAGTTCCAAGGCATCGCCGCACACTCCGTAATGAGCGCCATCGAAAATCGGCGCTTTGGGATCGGTGTTGACCGCGATGATCAATTGAGAGCCTTGCATGCCCTCCCAATGCTCCGGCGCGCCGCTGATGCCCAGCGCTAAATAAAGCCTCGGTTTCACGGTCATGCCGGACTTGCCCACCTGCCGGCTAAGCGGCAGCCAGCCCTGATCGATGACCGGACGTGACGCGCATACCGCGCCGCCCAGTGCTTGGGCAAGTTCCTCTGCCAACGCAACATTGGCCTGCGACTGAATGCCGCGCCCCACCGCGACCAGCACATTCTGCTTGGTGATGTCGATGTCGCCAGCCTCCGGTTCGATATACCGTTTGAAAAGGACGGTGGAGGCTGCCACCGGAAGTTCCAATTTTACCGTGGTCGGCGCGGCCTCGGATTTGCCGGCTTCGGCCGGGAACGATCCGGGATAAATGCTGATCACGCCTCGGCCATCGGTCAGTTTGACGTCGGCCAGGATTTTGCCGCCGAACAACTGGCTGGTACAGGTCAGGGCGCCATCCCAGGAGATTTTTTTGCAGAAATTGACAAAGGGAAGTCCCGTCCGAACTGAAAGCACGCTGCCGATGCCCATCGAAACATTGGTGCCGCCAACCAGCACCAGCCCGACTTGTTGTTGCGCCATCAACTCCTTGAGCAGGGCGGCAGCGGTTCCGGCGGACGCGAGATTCAACTGCGGGTTCTCCACCAGAAAAACCTTGTCCGCCGCCCCCAACCGCGCTGCCAGCGGCGCCAGGTCGCTGCCCAGCAAGACCGCGTAAAGCGGTGCGTTCAAAGCCTTCGCCAGGTTGCGGCCCGCACCGAGCATTGCGTAGGTAATCTCGGAAATCTCGCCCCGCAGATGTTCCGCCAGCACCAGAATGGCATCGCTCATGGTTTCCTCCTCAGATCAGACCTTGTTGAACCAATACTTCCACCAGCTTGTCCGCCACCGCTTCGGGCGAACCCTCCAACATCTGTGCCCGCCCGCCCGCCTCGGGTTTGTACATCCGTTCCAAGGCGAACCGCGCCAAACGGGCAGGGGGCGCCACGTCCACCGTTTCGATTTTAGCGGACTTTAGGGCCGCCCGAACCTTGGCAATGGGCACGTAACGCGGCGGTTTCTCGGCTGATTGTATGCCTAATACCGCCGGCAACGGCAGGGTGAACTCACCCCGCAGACCACCGGCAAATTCCTTGATGATACTCATCGAATTGCCAGTCACCGTCACGCCCGTCACCACGTCGGCATAAGGCACTCCCAGCTCGTCCGCCAAATACGGCCCAATTTCGCCTTCCAAATCGTCGATAGCCTGACTGCGCAATAACACCAGCGCATCGGCAGACAGAGCCGAACCGGCAGCTTTCAGAAAGGCCGCCAAAATCTGGCCCGCCGCAAAGCTTTGCAGCCGGCTCCAATCGCCTCCAATCTTGACGGCGCGCGTCGCGCCTTTGGCCAGCGCCGTGAACAGCACCTCGTCCACCTCAGGCGCGTCCAACGCCACCACGGTGACGGTGCCGCCGTGCTTCTCCTTCAAAAGCAGCGCCTGCTCCAGCGCCTGCTCGCCCGGATCGCTCAGTTTGAACCTTAAAAACTCGGCATCCAGCGCCGGACTGTCCGGCGCCACGTTGAGTTCCTCCACCGTATCCGGCACCATTTTAAGCAAGACAAATAGATTCATAAGTTATTCTTCTAGTGACTTGGATGGAAGGTGAA
Organism: Verrucomicrobiia bacterium; assembly: GCA_017880715.1. Classification (GTDB taxonomy): domain Bacteria; phylum Verrucomicrobiota; class Verrucomicrobiia; order Limisphaerales; family UBA1319; genus JADGRT01. The sequence continues at coordinate 6,176 of JADGRT010000023.1, forward strand.
TCTGGCGATGGGGCAGGCCGGATCCCCCGTGACGGCGGCTGGGTTCCGACAACGGATGAAAGACGAGCCATAGAAACGATTCTCCTCGAACGCGTCTCGGGTCCAAAATGACCCCGGTGAAGCTCCCCAACGGAAGTGATTATTATCCGTTGACCTTTCATTTCGTTGCGTCAGCATAACACGGCCTAATTTGAAAGGCTCCACCGTAATTGTTATTCTAATTACATATTTTGACCTGGACACGTGGTGATGCACCCGGGAAACCGGACCATCGCCAGAAGGAAAACAGGAAACGCAAACCGGTTCGCGGCCCGGCGAACGCCGTGGTACACCATCGTCCTCGTCCCTCGCCCTCGTCCTCGATTCCGAAAGGGGGATTTCGAGGACGAGGGACGAAGGACGAGGACGAGGACGAGAACGAGCTGTTCAAGCGCGCGTCACTTACCCATCAGGTGCTCCAGCACCATCTGGTCGAGCGCCTGATAATTGCGGTCAGCCACCAACTTCTGGGCCGCCGCATCGTCAAAGGCACGCGCCTTCTCCAGCAATCGCAGGAAGGTTCGCCGGCTGTTTGCCAGGTGATCGAGCGTATGCGCCTCCTTGGTCGCCCGGAACGGATGCACATCGAATGCCACATACTCGCCGTGAGCCCCGTACCGGCTGCGCTCCAAAGCGCGCACCTGGTTGAAGGCCAGCCTTAGATTGTTGCTGCCAAAAGGCTTGTCTTGATCGAACTTCAGGCCGTTCTGATCGTTCAAATGCAATGACCAAAGCTTGCCGAACGACATGGCAAAATCGATTTCGTCCGCCGGATCCAGTCCCGCCAAAATGGCATGCGCCGACTCGATGAGCGCTCCCACCCGCTTGGGATCGCGGGTCTGATATCCCAATGCGATCGCGTGCCCGATGGTCGGAATGTAGGCCACATCCATCGGCTCGTTGGGCTTGGGTTCGATTGCGATGCGGACTTTTTTGTCGTGCGCCAGCATCTTGTCGATGGCGGCAACCAGGTATTCCGTGCTGCGGCGGCCGTTCTTGGATTCGCGCAGATAGGTGCCCTCGCGGGCCAGCCACAGAACAATCAGTTTGGTTTTAAGAACCTGGGCGATGTCGATGCATTTGAGCGAGCGCTCGATGGCGTATTGGCGGGCTTTGGGATCGTTGCTGGTATAAGCGCCGTCAATGGTCATCGGACTGAACCACAATCGCGGCGCCACCATTTCGGCCGCAATGCCCGCGTCGGCGAGTTTCTTTCCCAGTTCCTTCGCCTCTTTGACCATCTGTTGCGGCGACTTGTTATCTATATCCGGCACCGCGTCGTCGTCGTGGAACATCATCGCGTCAAAACCGAGCTGCTTCAGTTGGGCGAGCTTCCAGTCGAACGATTGCGCCGGGCGCGTGGGCGGTCCGTAAGGATCGGCGCCTTCGCTGATGTTCCACGGACCAAAACAGAATTTGTAGGAATGCGATAGAGTTGTCATAGCTTTGGTCAGGGACACTAGCCATTGGCCCGGTTATAAGAAACAAAAAAATGGGCGCGGACAAACGGCGCGACATAATATTATGCGGCCGCGTTTTATAGGGTCGCATTCGCTGAGGGCATCCGGCCTTCGTGTAAATTAAAACTGGGGCCGAGATCTCCATTCTTCAGATTTCCATTCCCGGCCGAACCTGGTTGACGATTCCGGCGCCATGACCTAATAAACCCCATGATTTTCCATCGCTTTTGGGTGGTCTTGGTCCTGTGCGGGGTGTCCCATTCATACGCCGCTGACTGGCCGCGACTGGGCGGACCCGGAGGCTCCGGGGTTTCTCCCGAGACGGGCTTGGCGCGTTCCTGGCCGGCGGCAGGCCCGCGCGTCCTCTGGACCTTGGATGTCGCCGAGGGTTTTGCCGGCCCGGCCATCCGCGATGGCCAGGTGTTCCTGCTCGACCGGATGAATGACCGGCAGGATGTCCTGCGATGTCTCGATCTGGAGACCGGCCGCGAGCTTTGGCGGCTTGCCTATGACGCTCCTGGAACTTTGCCTTACAACGGTTCGCGCAATGTCCCCACGGTCGATGATCAATTCATCTTCACGGTCGGGCCCATGGGCCATTTCCATGGCATCGATCGCCGGACTCATCGGATTATCTGGTCCAGCCACTTGGTCAACGATTTCAAAGATCCGCAAATCGATCGCGCGGAGCCACCCCAATCGCGCGCTGAAAAACTCGAGCGCGCCCAACTCCCCAGGTGGGGCATGACGCAAGCTCCGCTGCTTTACCGGGACCTGGTGATCGTCGCTCCGCAAACCCAAAAAACCGGCCTCGTGGCGTACGAAAAAGCCACTGGAAAAATCCGCTGGCGATCGGCCTACATCGGGCGCAACTGGTACAGTCATGTGAGTCCGTATCTGACCCAATTGGGCGGCATCGAACAGGTCATCATGCTGGCCCAGCCCAGCGATCCCGAAAAATCGCCCGACCAGGCGCCGCCGGCCATCGTCTCTTCCATTGACCCCAATACGGGGAATATATTGTGGACCAACACAACTCCAGGCCCTCTCAAGCTTCCCATTCCCCAGCCGCTGCGCATCGCGGACGACCGTCTTTTGATCACCGGCGGCTATGGATTGGGATGCGTGGGATTTCAAGTGGTCCGCGCTGCCAGCCAGTGGGACACGAAGGTGGTCTTCCGCAGCCGGATGGTGGCAACCCACATCCACTCACCCATTCTTTACCAGGAGCGAGTTTATGCCACCAGTTTCAAGGAACATGGCGGCACGTTGACCGGGCTGGCCTGCATGGACCTTAAGGGAGAACCGCTCTGGCAAACGGGCCCCACGCAACAATTCGATTTCGGCGCCCTGCTGATTGCCGACGGCATGGCTTTTGTCATGCACGGCAAAACCGGCGAGCTTCACTTATTCGAACTGTCGCCTGGGGGCGGCAAACTGCTGGCAAAATCCAAGGTGCTCAACGCGGAGAACGGCATGGTCTGGGCGCCCATGGCTCTGTCTCAAGGCAGGCTCGTGGTTCGCGATCAGCATCAGATGCGGTGTTTGGATGTGAAACCGATCGAACGCTGAAGAAAACTGTCCACGCTCCGGCCCAATCCTTGATCAGGGAGCCGGACTGGGTCATGAAGCTGTGCTGCGAGTTCGCGGATCTGTGGGAACTCGGGTTCCGATGAGTTACCCTTGCTTCGGAACTGGGCTTGTGACAGAAATGGGCGCATTAAATTATGTTTACCGGTTTAGTGGAAGAAACGGGCTCGGTGGTGCGGATTCAGCCGTCCGAGAAAGCGATTCGCCTGACGGTGCGGGCTAAGGTATGCGGCCGCGGCTTGAAGGTGAGTCAGAGTCTAGCCGTCAACGGGTGTTGTTTGACCGTGGTAAAAGTCACGTCCAAGGCGCCCTACAAGCTGGTTGAGTTCGATCTGCTCAAGGAAACCTGGCACCGCACGAATCTGCAGCATGCCCCCGTGGGCGCGCTGGTGAATCTGGAGCGTCCGTTGCGCGCCGACGGCCAATTGGGCGGGCATTTTGTAACCGGCCACATCGATGGCATGGGCACGGTGACGCGCTGGGAACGGGCGGGGCAGGATTGGGTGCTCGACATTGCCGCGCCACCCGAGGTGATGAAATATGTGGTCTTCAAGGGCAGCCTGGCCGTCGATGGCATCAGCTTGACGGTGGCGGGCGTTTTGAAGGGAGGATTCCGAATTTGGATCATTCCCCACACCTACGAGGTGACGGCCTTGCGCGAGCGCGCCGCTGGCAGCCGGGTGAATCTCGAGGCGGATATCATCGGTAAGTACGTGGAGCAATTTGTGAGCGCCAGGCGGAAAAAATGAAGCACCTGTCCGAGGCCCGGAAAGTATTCGATCTCGAACTGGCGGCGCTCAAGGCGGTGCGCGGCCAGTTGGACAGCGCCTTCGATCGCGCCGTGGAGCTGGTGGTGGCGTCGTTGCAGCAACCGGGCAAGGTGGTGGTGGTCGGCATTGGCAAGTCGGGAAATGTGGGGCAAAAAATTGCGGCAACGCTGACCAGCACGGGTTCGCCCAGCGTGGTATTGAACAGCGTGGATGCCATGCACGGCGATTTGGGCATTGTGCGCGAGGGAGACGTGGTATTGGCGCTGAGCTATTCGGGCGAATCGGAGGAACTCTTTGCGCTGTTGCCGGCGCTCAAGCAGCTCTCCGTCAAAATCATCGCCTTCACGGGCGCGGTGAAATCGACGGTGGCCCGGTTCAGCGACGTGGTGCTCAATGTCAAAGTGCCGCGCGAGGCGTGTCCGTTTAATCTGGCCCCCACCGCGAGCACGACCGCCATGATGGTCATGGGCGATGCGTTGGCCATGGCGGTGCTGCAAGCGCGCGGTTTCAAACAAAAGGATTTCGCCCGCTATCATCCCTCGGGCGCCATCGGCCGGGCCTTGCTCCTAAGGGTTCGCGACGTCATGCGGTCGGGCGGACGGTGTCCGATCGTCGGGCAGGCCACGACCGTGCAGGAGGGTTTATTGGCCATGACCCAGGCCAAGGCTGGCAGCCTTTGCATCGTGGATGGCCGGGGCAAGTTGGCGGGCGTTTTTACGGACGGCGATTTGCGACGGCATTTGGCAACCCCTGGCGGCGTGCTGTCCCAGCCGCTGGCGTCGGTCATGACGCGCCACCCGATTTGCGTGCGCGACGATGCGCTGGCCGCCGAGGCTTTGAAAATTTTCAAGGAGCGCAACATCGACGATTTGCTGGTGGTCAACGCCAAGCAGGAGCCGGTGGGACTGGTGGACTCGCAGGATCTGCCCAAGTTGAAACTGATGTGATTTTTCCGCCGGCCAATATTTTATTAAACCGTTTATCGAATCATTATTCCTATGCGAAAAACCTGGTTAACCCTTGCTGGCCTGAGTCTGGCCGGCCTTTTTTTCTCCGAATCCATGAATGCTCAGGAGGCCCCGAAACAAACCGCCCAAACCTTGAACCGCTCGGTCACGCAAACGCAGCAACTCAAGTACTGGTTATTTTTGCCGAAGGGTTACGATGCCAAGGGATCGAAACACTGGCCCCTGCTGGTCTTCCTGCACGGCCTGGGCGAGCGCGGTGACAACCTGGAACTGGTGAAGAAACAGGGTCCGGCCAAGATCGTGGAGCAGCAGCCCGATTTTCCGTTCATCCTGGTGTCGCCGCAATGTCCGGCCGATCGTTGGTGGGAAGTGGATGCGATCGGCGCGCTGATCGACGAGGTCATGGAAAAGCACGCGGTCGATGCCCAGCGCGTTTATTTGACGGGTCTAAGCATGGGCGGTTTTGCCACCTGGGAACTGGGTTTGAAAACGCCGGAGCGATTTGCGGCCATCGCGCCGATCTGCGGCGGCGGAAATCCTTATCCGCCGTACGGTTTCGAGCCGAAGCGCGCCGAGGCGCTTAAAACTATGGGCATTTGGGCGTTTCACGGCGGGAAGGACCCCGTCGTTAAACTCGCGGAATCCGAGCGCATGGTCGAGGCCATGAAGAAATATGGCTGTCGCGAAGTGGAACTGACGGTTTATCCGGAGGTGGGGCACGAGGCGTGGACGGAGACGTACAACAATCCCAAATTGTACGAATGGCTGCTGAAACATTCTCGTTTGTTTTCCCTATCCCCATGAACGAAAAACATATTGTCCGCATTGGCAACGAACTGAAGGTCAACGCGCGCCAGGTGGCGACCACAGCGGTGTTGCTGGCCGATGGCGCGACGGTGCCGTTTATTGCGCGTTACCGCAAAGAGGCGACCGGCGGCCTGGATGAAGTCGCGATTACGACGATTCGCGACCGCTTGGATCAGTTGCAGGAACTGGATCGCCGTCGCGAGGCCATCCTGAAATCCTTGGAGGAACGATCGCTGCTGACCGACGTGTTAAAAACGGCGATCGCCGCCGCGGACACGCTCAACGCGTTGGAAGACATTTACCTGCCCTATCGGCCGAAGCGCCGCACGCGGGCGATGATGGCCCGGGAAAAGGGTCTCGAGCCGCTGGCGAATTTGGTTTTCACAGGACAAAGTTCGGTGAATCCCGAGGCTGAGGCCAAAGCATTCCTCAACGCGGAGAAGGGTGTTGAAACCATTGAAAAGGCCTTGGCGGGCGCGCGGGATATTATAGCCGAGCAAGTCAGCGATGACGCCCTGGCCCGGTCCCGGATGCGCGAGTTCTTCGCCCGGCACGCGGTGGTCCAATCCAAGGTTATGACCGGCAAGGAAGCAGAAGGGGCGAAGTTCAAGGATTACTTTAACTGGAGCGAGCCGGTTACGAGCATTCCGTCCCACCGGCTGCTGGCCATTCGGCGGGGTGAAGAGGAAGGTTTCCTGATCATGCGCGTCCATCCCGAGGAGGGCGAGGCGCTGGCGATTCTGGAACCGATATTTGTGACGGGCCAAGGGCCGGCGGCCGAGCAGGTCCGACTGGCGGTGCAGGACAGCTACCAGCGGCTTCTGGGCATGGCCATGGAGGCCGAGACGCGGTTGGAATCCAAGAAGCGGGCGGACGAGGAGGCGATCCGGGTGTTTGCCGAGAATCTGCGCGAATTGCTGCTCGCGCCGGCGCTGGGGCAGAAGAACGTGCTGGCGATCGATCCGGGTTTTCGCACGGGCTGCAAGGTGGTTTGCCTGGATCGACAGGGCAAGCTGCTCTTCCACGAAGTCATTTATCCCTCTCAGTCGGATCGTCGGGCGGAGGCGGCGGCCCACGTCATCAAGACGCTTTGCGCAAAATTGAACATCGAGGCGATTGCCATTGGCAACGGCACCGCGGGGCGTGAGACGGAGGTCTTTGTGCGGAAGCTGGGTCTGCCGTCGTCGATTTCGATTGTGATGGTGAACGAGAGTGGCGCGTCGATTTATTCCGCCTCGGAAGTGGCGCGCGAGGAATTTCCGGAGCACGACTTGACGGTGCGCGGTTCGGTGTCTATCGGCCGGCGGTTGATGGATCCCCTGGCCGAATTGGTGAAGCTCGATCCCAAGTCGATCGGGGTGGGCCAATACCAGCACGATGTGGACCCAACGGCGCTCAAGCGGAGCCTGGACGACGTGGTCATGAGTTGCGTTAACGGCGTGGGGGTGGAGGTGAACACCGCCAGCCGGCAGTTGCTGGCTTATGTTTCCGGGCTGGGAGCGCAATTGGCGGCGAATATTGTGTCGTACCGCAACGAGCAGGGGCCCTTCCGCTCGCGCGAGGAGTTGAAAAAAGTGCCGCGGCTGGGACCGAAGGCGTTCGAGCAGGCGGCGGGATTCTTGCGGGTGCGCGATGGCCGGCATCCCTTGGATGCCAGCGCGGTGCATCCCGAGAGCTATCCGATTGTCGAAACCATGGCGCAAGATTTGAAGTGCACCGTCGCCGATCTGCTGCGCGACCTGGCCTTGCGTCAGAAAATCCCGCTGCACAAGTATGTGACCGAAAAGGTGGGGTTGCCGACGCTGAACGACATCCTGGCCGAGCTGGCCAAGCCTGGCCGCGATCCGCGTAAAAAGTTCGAAGCCTTCCAGTTCCAGGAAGGCGTCGAGAAACTGGAGGATTTAAAACCCGGCATGAAACTGCCCGGCGTGGTAACCAACGTGACCGCGTTCGGGGCGTTCGTCGATATTGGCGTGCATCAGGACGGGTTGGTGCATGTGAGCCAGTTGGCGGATCGGTTTGTGAAAAACCCCGCCGAGGTGGTCAAGGTTCAGCAGCAAGTTACGGTGACGGTGGTGGAGGTCGATTTGCCCCGCAAACGGATTGGCCTTTCGATGCGCGCGAATCCGGAAATGGGTGGCACCGGCAAGGGGTCGTCCGAGGGGCCGCGCCCGCAACCGGCCAAGCCGGCGCCACGCGAGCCAGCGGTGGATTGGTTCACCGAGGCGATGCACAAGGGTTCGCAGCGCAGGTAGGTTGCCGCAGTCTAAAACCTCGTGATTTTTTCGAGCTGGCGGAAGCGTTTTTCGATATCGGCGCGAGTGACTTTTGTGGTGTGCTTCAGTCCGAAGCCTGCGCAGCAAAAGGAGGCAACCACGCTGCCGTACACCATGCCGCGGCGCAGGTTTTTCTCGATGGAACCCTTCTGGCTCGCCAGGTAACCCATCATACCACCCACGAACGAATCCCCGGCGCCGGTCGGATCCACCACCTTGAGCAGTGGATACGCGGGAGCGACAAACAGCCCCGACGGCCCGGAAAGGATCGAGCCGTGCTCGCCCTTTTTCACGATGACATAGCGCGGTCCCAGTTTGTGAATCTTGCCCAGGGCGGAGATGACGTTGGGGTCGCCGGTGAGCTGGCGCGCCTCGCTGTCATTGAGCACGAGGGCATCGACGCGTCTGATGAGTTTCAGCAGGTCGGCCAGGGCGATGTTGAGCCAGAGGTCCATGGTGTCGGCGACGACGAATTTGGGGCGGCGCATTTGATCGAGCACATGGGCCTGGAGCGACGGGGCGATGTTAGCCAGCAAAACGTAAGGCGTTTTTTGGCAGGCCGGGGGAAGTTTGGGCGAGAAGTCAGCGAACACGCCCAGTTCGGTGGCCAGTGTGCGCCGGTTGTTCATGTCGATTTCGTATTCGCCGGACCAATGGAAGGTTTTGCCGGGAATGCGTTGCAGGCCGGTCAGATCGATGCCGTGCTTCTGATAGAGCTGAATATAACGCTGCGGGAAATCGTCGCCGACAACGCCGACGACGGTAACCGGAGAAAAGAAGCTGGCGGCCACGCCCGCATGGCTGGCCGAACCACCCAGCAGGCGCGGGTTTTTGGCATTGGGTGTGGCAATGGAATCCAGGGCGGTTGAACCAACGACTAAGACACTCATGCGATTTCAGATTCTGATGTTTAAATGACCGTCATTTGTTTGTTATCCGCGACAACCTTGCAGGAATCATCGGGCGAACACAAAAGGAAAAATACGACAGGCAAACCCCGCCATGCGCCCAACCTCGCGGTTTCAGTCTCCGATGAGGCAACCGGCTGGCTCAACCGCGATCTCCGACGAACTT
>JADGRT010000274.1 GCA_017880715.1 Verrucomicrobiia bacterium
TTTCCAACATGCCCAGGGGACCGATTGCACCACCTACTTCGCCACCGGAGTGGGAGGCGAGGTGGTGGTCTATAACGAGATAACACAGAACGCCACCACGCTTAGCCAAGGCCAGGTTGCTTTCAAGGCGGGGATGCCGCTGGGGTCGGAAACGGCCGCTTCGGCAATCTACAAACCGATCGGCGTTTTGGGCGACATCGGCAAATCGTTTAATATTCAAGGGGCGCTGGGCAACGCCACCGTGCCCTTGAATGGGGAGCAGACCTTAACCCGGGAGTCGGGCACCCTCCTGCTCAACAACAGCCCGTTGGGAGAGCTTTCGCTGAAATCGGTTTTGGGTAATTTCGCTATTTCGCTGGGCACCTTGCCTGGCTGGGCGGTGCGATTGCCGGAAGGGAATACCGTTTTTCTGCGATTGGACATGAAGCAAGGATTCTTCACCATCCGGGCCGGAACGGACAACCCGGCGACCATCCGCATTAACACGCCCGAGGGATTTTCACCCCTGTTGGAGTCTTCGGCCATCGTGAACTTTTTCCTGCGTCGCGGCGGGTCGCAACTGGCCATGACCGAGGGCAACCTGGTTTTCTTCGAAAACGCGGGGGCGGATGCCACCGGACCCTTGGGGGTGGTGCCCGGCGGCGCGGCCCCGCTCAATTATTTTATGACGCCGCCACCGGCCTTTGGCTATTTGAATAAATCGGTGGATCCCTCGAGAGTGCTCCAGCCGGTGGCCGCCTCGCGGATTTTTGAACCGCCCGTAAGCACGGTCAAATAACCTCTCGCCTTTCACTCGCGTGCCCGTCCAATCCGTCAACCACCGGGGGTCGGCAAACCAAGGCCGGGCACGCCCTGGGCGGCCCACCCCCGCGGCCTGCGCCCTGCTGTGCGGCGGGCTGATGAGCCTGCCCGCCGCGGCCCAGGTGGATTACAGTTTCCTGAGCCAGACGGCGCCGCTCCCGCGCTATCAAACGCCCGATCCGACGCGCTACAATCTCAAATGGGGCAAACTCAGCGCCCGGCTGTCGGCCTCCGTGCAGACTGAATTCAGCGACAACATCAATCTCTCCCAGGACCATCCGAAAGCGGACTTGTCGATTGGGCCGCAGGTGGGGGTTGGATTTGTGTTTCCCATCTCGCAGGCCAACGTGTTGCATCTGGACCTCGGGGTTGGCTACCGTTGGTACGTGAACAGTCCCTCCATTAATTCGATCAATGTAGTGCCCAGCACGATCCTGGAGCACAACCTGTTCGTCCGGGACGTTCATATCAACTTCCACGACAGCCTGACCGTGCAGGTGGATCCGGCCAGCCGGCCCGAGCTTAGCGGGGGCCAGAACTCCCTGATACTGTTTCGGCGCCTGGTCAACCGGCTGGGCTTGATGGGCGACTGGCGGGCCACGCAACGGTTGACCTTCTTGGCGGGGTATGACTACTCGATCGACCGTTCGCTGACACCGGAGTTCAAGCAACTGGACCTGAATGCGCACACGTTTCTGGCGGGATCGGACTACGCCGTGAACCCCCATTGGAATCTGGGGGTTCATGGCACGTACACCCTTACCGATTACCTGGAACGGTACCAAAACAACAGCTCGGGATATACCCTCGGACCGGTGGTCACGTTCCGCCCCAAGCAGACGCTGACCTTTACCGCCTCCGTGGGTTACACCGTGTCACAGTATGACCAGACCGGCCTCGTGACCGACCGGTCCGAATATGCCGGCATCACCTATCAGCTCGGGATTCAGCAAAAGGTCAATACGCGTTTTACCCACGATTTGCGGGTGGGCCGCAGCATCGATCCCGGGTTCGGAAGCAACTTCACCGATATTTGGGACGCGCAATATGGATTGCACCGCCGCCTCACCAGCGCTATCACTTTGAATGTGACACTAGGCTATCAGTATTTTGCCGCGTCCGGTTTGGGAGGCGAAAAGGCGACGCGTTACCTGGGTTTTGTGGGGACCTCCTACCAATTGTCCCGGATGTGGCAGCTCGCCTTCGGCTATTCTTTCGTCCGGAAAGACTCCGATCGATGGGGCATGAATTATACGCAAAACCGTTTTACTTTGGATGCGACCCGGCAATTCTAATCGGATGCGCTCAGGCGTGACGCTTCTGGCGATGGGGAACCTGCTGGCCGTGGGTGTTTTGGTCGGCGGCTCCGCCGCGACCAACGAGGCGGTTAGCGCGACCCCGGCCGCCGTTTTCGGGGCCGCCATCGAAACCTACCGCCTGGCGGCGGCCGATAAACTCCGGTACAGCATCGATGAAGATCCCGTGCTATCGGCCAACGCGACCGAGCTGGTCGTGACGCCTTTGGGCGATGTGAGTTTTCAGGTTAGCCGGGGTTTCGATACCATCATCGTGCTCAACGTTCGCGGCAAGACTCTGGAAGAGGTCAAACGCGAGCTGAAAACCCGGCTGGACGCCGAGTATTATCGCAACGCTCAGGTTTCGCTCCAGCTCGTCAGTCCCAGCCTCCGGATCGGTCAGGCCCAATTCTTCGGCATGGTGCGCGGCCCGGTCAAACTGATTCCCGGAGAAACCAAATATGTCTCCGATGGGATTCTGGAATTGAACTACAACGATTTTGCCGATCTCCGCCGGGTGAAGCTCTTCCGGTTGGGTTCGACCAACAAACTGCCGCGCATCATCGATGTGAAGAAAGTGCTGGAGCGGGGGGATCGTTCCCTGGATGTGATACTCAAGGACGGCGACCGGATTGAGGTGCCCGAGAAAGGGTTGTTTTTCAACTGATTTCGTCCATGAGCAATTCCGCCACCAAACAGGTTTCGCCGCCCGCCCAGGGGACCACCCTGGTGGACCGGATTAATCTGTCTTTGCGGTTTCATCGGCACTTCAAATTGGTTGCCCGGCGGTGGTTCATCCTGCTGCTTTGCACGGCGGTTGGGGGCGGGATCAACACCTATAAGGCGCTTACCTCTCCCAACATGTATCGGGCGTCTTCCAAACTGGGCATCGCCCTGAAAATCGATATCAATACCCCGCAGGTGTTGGAGGAGTTGAACAGCTATTACGAGAATCAGTTGCAGTACATGCGGGGCGACGCGGTTCAGCAGCGGGTGGCCCAACGCTTGCGCGACTACAAATCCGTCACCGGCCAGATGCCTCAGCCGATACCCTCCGCCCAACGGGTTCCGGGCACTTCCTTTTTCCAGATGGTCGTGGAGAGCACGGAGTTTGCCTACGCCCAACGTTACGTCATTGCCTGGGCGGAGGAGTTTTTGAAGTTCAAAGACGAAATGCGCTCGCGAACCATTGACAAGTCGGCGACCTACTACCTTCAGGAAATTAGCAAGACCGAGTTGACGCTGGAGAAAAACCAGGCCGACATCACCGAGTTCCAGAAACGGAACAACATTGCCAGCGCCAAGGAAGTGGGCGATGGCCAGCAACAGCGCCTGGACCGGGCGCAGGACGAATACATGCAGAAGTCGAAGGAGCGCACCCTGCTGCAGAACACCACCAAGGAAAAACTGGCTGCCGGGATGGTGGAAACCCTTCCGAATAAATCCGAGCCCCCCAAGCCCGCCGGCGACAAAACGGGCGGGGACAAGTCCGGCAGCTCCGGTTCGGACACCTCGGATCCGCTCGCCAAGTTTGTCGATCCGCGTTACAACACCCTCCAATCCGAACTCAAGACGCGACAGGATGAATGGGAACGCCGCACGAAAATCCTCCAAGACAAGCATCCCTATCTGGTCAAGCTGCGCCAGGAAATCGAGGATTTGCAGCGGCAGATTCAATTCCAGCTCGACCAGATCGATGCCCGCCGGGTGGCGCGCATCGAATCCCTCAAACAGGAGGAAGCCAGTTATCTGCCCATGATCGAAGAGCTGAAAAAGGAGGTGTTTCAAACCCGCAGCATCCAGCAGCGCTACGAACAGCTCAAGGAATCCGAAACCCGCACCAAGTTGGTCCTGGATGACCTGCGCAAAAACATTGACAAGATCAACCTGACGCCCTCCTCGGAGGAACAGATTGTAATCTCGGAACGCGGGCTGGGTTCGCCCGCGCCCTTCGGCCCCAAGCGGGCTCGGATGATTCTCATGGGATTGTTCATGGGATTGGCGGCCGGCCTGGGGATCGTTTACTTTCTGAGCCGCCTCGACGACCGTTTGGAGCTGGCCGAGGATGTCGAGGCCGAGCTGGAAGAGCCCGTGCTGGGCCAATTGCCCTTGATCAAGCTTAAAGACAATACCGCCGTCAACCTCCTCATTACCGAGCTGGATCGCCACAGCATGTATGCCGAAGCCTTGCGGGGGGTCCGCTCGGCGGTGTTGTTCGGCGCCGACCGCACTCCCAAACACGTCATGATTGTGACCAGCGCCATGCCCGGGGACGGCAAGACCACCTTTTCCGTTAATTTCGCGGCCACGCTCGCGCTGGCGGGAAACCGTGTGCTCCTCATCGACAGCGACTTGCGGCGCGGCAACCTCTGCGCTTTTTTCGGGTGCGCGCGCGCGCCGGGCTTTACCGAAGTCCTGCAGGGCGAGCTACACTGGACCGACGCGCAACAAGCCACCAGCATAAACGGGCTGAGCATTATCAACACGGGACAACTGCCCCCGAATCCTGGCGAGTTGCTCATGAGTCCCGTCGTGAGCCAGTTCGTGGCCGAGGCCAAAGCGCAATACGATCACATCATTTTCGACTGCCCGCCGCTGACCTCCATCGACGACACCTTTTCCCTGGTCGGGTTTTCCGATGGCCTGTTGTTTGTGGTCAGGTCGGGGCAGACCTCCATGCGTTTTGCCAAGAACGCGCTGGCCTCCGTGCGCCAGCGCGGCGCGCGCATTCTGGGCATCGTGCTCAACGGCATTACCTCCGACAACCCGTACTACTATTA
>JADGRT010000275.1 GCA_017880715.1 Verrucomicrobiia bacterium
CGGGGCTATGCGGTTTTGACGATTCATTGCTTCGGCTGGTTATCCGCCACAGCCAGGAGAATAACTACACGCAGGATCTGAAAACGGCAAGCATTCGTCCCGGTTTTGCTTCCGCTGATTTTCCTTGCCCGGCTGAATGCGCCTGTTAATGATCCCGTCATAACCGAAAACAACATCCTATCATGAACCGACATTCGAATTTCAATCGCCGTAATTTTCTGAAATCCAGCCTGCTGGGAACCGCCGCGCTGTCCGCGCTGGCGTTTCCGGTTGCCCCTTCGGCGGCGTTAACCAAAACCAGTCGCGATTCGTTTCACGGACTCAAAATTGGCATCGCCTCCTATTCCGTGCGGAAGTTTTCCCTGGATCAGGCGATCGAAACCACGCGCCAGCTCGGCCTCAAATATATTTGCCTGAAGGACATGCACCTGCCGCTCAAGAGCACCACGGCGGAACGTCAGGCGGCGCGCAAGAAAATCGAAGATGCCGGCCTTGTCCTCATGGGCGGCGGCGTGATTTACATGAATAACAACGAGGCCGAAATTCGAAGTCTGTTCGAATACGCCAGGGATGCGGGCATGCCGACCATCGTGGCCAGCCCCGATCCAGCCGCTCTGGATACGGTGGAAAAGATGGCCAAGGAGTTCAACATTCGGGTCGCCATCCATAATCATGGTCCCGGTGACAAACGGTATCCCTCGCCGATGGATGTCTTCCGCATGGTCAAAGACCGCGATGCGCGGTTGGGCATCTGCATGGACGTGGGCCACACCGTCCGGATTGGTGAAGATCCCGTCGAGGTTATGAAGGCCTGCGGCAGCCGGCTTTACGATTACCACATGAAAGATGTCAACGAGGCCACGGCCAAGGGTGGCGCCACCGAAGTTGGCAAAGGCGTCATTGACATCGTCGCGGTGTTGAAAACGCTTCTGGATTTGAAATACCAGGATCATGTCGCGCTCGAATACGAAGCCAACGCCGATGCCCCTATGCCCGGCCTGATCGAATCCTACGCTTTCATGCGCGGCGTGCTGGCGACGCTGGCCTGATTCATGTCTTGGCGTTAATCCAACGGCCGTTTCCCGGTTCATTTCCCCAGGCAGAACTGGCTGAAAATGGAGTCGAGTAAATCTTCGGTGGTGGTTTTGCCGACGATTTCGCCCACGCAGTTCACCGCGATCCGCAAGTCCATCGCCGCCAGTTCGAGGCTTCGGTCCGCGCGCAACGATTCCAGGGTTTGTTGAGTTGCCGAACGCGCGCGCTGGAGAGCGGCCTGATGGCGTGCGTTAATCATGACGGGCAAGGCGTCCAACCGAATCTCGCCCGTCCACACTTGCCGCTTGATCGCGTCTTTGAGCGCCTCGATGCCCTGTCCGGTCAGGCAGGAGACCTCGATCACCGGGGCGGCTGTGGGCGCCGATAATACTAACTTACGCGGCAAATCGACCTTGTTGCACACCAGGATGTGTTTGCGGCCGGCCAGTTCATGGAGGTATGCGCCATCCTGATCCGTCAACCAAGCCGACGCATCCAGCACGTGCAGGATGAGTTCGGCTCGCGCCAGCGCTTCGTGGCTGCGCCGGATGCCTTCGCGTTCGATGAGATCCTGCGATTCCCGCAGGCCGGCGGTGTCGATGAACACCACCGGCAAACCCCGAATATTGGCGGTTTCTTCGATCGTATCGCGGGTCGTGCCTGGCAGGGGCGAAACGATGGCGCGCTCATGTCCCAGCAATTGATTCAGCAGGCTCGACTTGCCCGTGTTGGGGCGGCCCACGATGGCGGCGCGCAGGCCGCGTCGAAGGATTTGCCCCTCCCCGGCGGTGCGCAGCAATTCGTCGATGAACGCCCGGCCGCGATCCAGGCGCTGGATCAACTGCGCGCGTGTGTCCGGTGCAATATCCTCGTCCGGAAAATCGAGGTGCGCCTCGAGGTGCGCCAGGATGTGCATCAACTCGTCGCGCAACTGGCCGACCCGGGTGGAGAGTTTGCCCGCCAGTTGTTCCTGCGCCGCCGCCAGCGCCAATTCGGTGCGGGCATGGATAACATCGGCGACCGCCTCGGCTTGGGCCAGATCGAGACGGCCATTGAGAAAAGCGCGTTTGGTGAACTCGCCGGGATGCGCCAGGCGCGCCCCGCTGGCCAGCACCGTGTCCAGCACGGCTTTGGCGGCCAATAGTCCGCCGTGACAGGAAATCTCCACCGTGTCTTCGCGCGTGAACGTGCGGGGCGCGCGCAGCACGGCCAGTAGGACTTCTTCGATCGCGAGCCCGTCGCGCTCGATGTGGCCATAATGCAGCGTGTGCGTGGGCGCCGCCGAAGGCTTCACGCCGATTTTTCCTGCGGGAACAAAGCAACGATCCGCCACCTCCAGCGCCCGCGGCCCGGAAATCCGGAGGACGGCCAGGCCACCCTCACCCAGGGGCGTGGCAATCGCGGCTATGGTGTCTTCGAGCATTTCGACTTGTCGCGGATCGATCCGATCGCGCGCATGCCGGGAAAGTAACCGCTTCGGTTTGGCCTGTAAATGCCGCGCTGATCGGCGGTCATGGACGGAGGCGACTCAGGCAAGGTTTTTCGGTATGCCATGCCGCGCGGTTCCAAGGTGTGTGTGGACCGCGAGTTCAAGCGCTGTCCCAGTGCGGCTTCTCGGTCTGACGTCGGGTCGTTGCCACTATATGCAACCTTTTGTCGCATATGCAACAAAAGATTGCACACATTCAGCCGACGAAGGTCTGGTTACTGTTATGCACGCGCCCCGGACGGCGAGGGGCGGCGCTTCGCGCGAAGGTCACCGGCGGTTTTGATGACGATTCCGACGCCGCAATAGAGCAGGCATCCCCAGGCGAACCAGTTCCCGTGCCGGTGATAAAACGTGGGCCTGCGCTTGCCGCCCTCCGCCAGCAGCGGAATCCGTGCGGTCTTGAAGCCCGCGCCATAAATATCGCTTGTCTGGGGGAAGAAGACTTCGCGTATCCGGCCGCAGGCATCGACCCAGCACGTCAGACCATTATTGGCGCAGCGGACAAGTGGCAAGCCATTTTCTATCGCGCGGAAGACCGCATTCGCGGCGTGTTGCCACTGGGCCGAACTTTCGCTGAACCAGCCGTTGTTCGTCAAATTCAGGAGCCCATCGGTGTCGTCGTCCACGCTGGCCCGGGCGACGGACGGGAAAACGTCCTCGAAACAAATCAGCATGCCCAGTTTGGCCGCCGGCCGGGTGATCTTGAAGGCTACCGGTTCGCGGCCCGGCGTGAAACCGCCTTCGATCGGTGTGACCCATTTCAGAAACGGCAGCCAGCGGGCCAGGGGCACGTATTCACCGAAGATGACCAATTTCTGTTTGCAGTATCGGACCCGAAGCTGTCCTTCCGGGCTTACCAGAAATGCGGCGTTGAAGTAGTCCGTTTCGGTCGGGGAGCCAAGGCGCGGTTCCGCGTCGTCCGCGCCTAGAATTATCCACACATGATGTTGACGGGCCAGATTGGTGACCGCCTGGAAATAATTCGTTTCGTAGCGTAACAGGTCCGGCACGGCCGCTTCGGGCCAGATCAGCAAATCGGGCTTGGTTGCCAGCGCCTGGCGGGAGAGTTCGATCAGCTTGTTGAACCGATTGGTGTTTTCCCTGGCATCCCAGATCAGCGTCTGGGGAATGCTGGGCTGGACCAGCGCCACGCTAAGTTCGCGACCCGCCGTGGCGGATCGGCCCAGTTGGCGCAAGCCGAAAAGGATCACCCCCGTCAGCACCATGAGCACCGGCAGCAACTCCACCATCCACACCCACCCGCACGGTGACGGCCAGGGCGACAACGACAGCGCTGGGGCTTGGGCAAAGGGATCAGAGTGAAGCCGAGCCAGGTTGGGCGATTCCAAGGTTCGACGGGCCACCATGGCCGCGGTCCCAGCCAGCGTCACCGAAAACCAGACTACCAGAAACGACACGCCATAGACGCCGGTGAAGGAGGCGATTTGGATGATGGGCAGAATGGCATACTGCGAAGCTCCGAGGAGGTTCCAGGGGAAACCCGATAAAAACCAGCCGATCAGCAGTTCCAACGCAACCCAGAGTGAAGCGCAGAAAAGATACCAGAGAAACCGCTGATGCCAGCGCCGCAGCGCGAAGCCGGCCAGCGAGGGGAGAAAAGCGTTTCGAGCCGTGTCTGATGGATTGCCACTCAGTGCTCCCGCCGCCGTGGTGATCGCCGCGTTCGCCCGGCCAGGAGGGGACAACATTTTCCAACCAAGCCACACCCAGGTTGCGGGGTATAAGGCCAGGTAAGCGCTGAGGGAAAACCAGCCCAAAACTGCTCCCGCAGGAAACGGAATGAACAACAACCAATGGAGCGACGCGAGATAATGCGCGAGGCCGGCCACATATCCGATGCGGAACGCCTGTCCACCGGAAGTGCCGATGGCGGCAAACAAGATTAATCCCGGCGCGATCCAAGCCAGACTGGCCAGACCGGGCTTGGGAAACGCTGCCGCCAGCAACAGCCCGGCCATCGCGGCCAGGGCGTAGCGGCTGTGGAAGCATCGCTGGATCATCGTCCCATTCAACCGTCGCAGCTTGCCTGAACCAACCCGGAGAACGCAAGCCCAGGGCATCTCTGAATGAGGACAGTTTTTTTGTGGGGCAGGTCTCCGACCTGCCGGTTGCGGCCTTCTCTGAAGGCCAGCATTCCCGTGACGCGTGCGGTCGGAGTCCTTGGAGCTGGAAAGCTCCAGGAACCGGCGGACCAGGAGGTCCAATGCCACTAGGATTTGAACTATAGGTGCCGCACGGAGGCCGTGTTTTTGTCCCGGAGGGACTCTTGAAAATAGCCCGGCGTTTCAACGCCGGG
>JADGRT010000276.1 GCA_017880715.1 Verrucomicrobiia bacterium
TGCCTTCCGCCAAAACCAGGACTTGGACGATACCAAAGGCGGGCGCTATTCAAAATGATTCCATCCGGCGCCGCAAGCATTTTTGCGGAAAGTTCGTTTTGAATCGACCTGCCAACCTGTCAGATCGTCCTCGTCCTTCGTCCCTCGTCCTCGAAACAGACTGAATCGAGGACGAGGGACGACGACGAGGACGGAAGATGGCGGTTGACTCGTCCCGGTCACAAGCTCCAACCGGACCGGTACTCGGTGCGGACATACTTATTGGCCTCGGGCAGATTCGTCACCTTGAGTTGGGCGGCATCCCACTCGATTCGCGCGTCCATCCGCTTGGCGATGTTCCCCAGCAGGCAGAATTCCGTGAGCGGCCCGGAGTACTCGAAGTTGGACCCGGCTGGCTGACCGGTTTTGCAGGCCCGCACCCAATCCATCTCGTGGCTTCCGTTGACCCGTGACAGAGTCTTGGCTGGGCGCTGGTATCCCTGATTCAGGCTCTGGGGGAGCAGCCGTGGTTCATTCGCATAAACACCGGCCATGATCATCCCCTTGGCGCCTTTGAACAGCAGCCCGCCTTCCGGGGGCCATTCCAGTTCATCGGACATCGCGTCTGGCCGGGGCGGGCGGGTGCCCTCGTACCACGTCAATTTCACCGGGGGGAGGTTGTCGCGCGCGGGAAATTTATAGGTGACGATAGCCGACAAAGGGTGCGTATCGGCGTTCAATCCGCAGGAGGTGGCTTCGATAACCGCGGGCTGGCCCAATTTCAGCGCCCAAAAGGCAGCATCCAAGGTGTGCGCCCCGCGGTCACCCATCATACCGCTGCCGAAATCCCACCAACATCGCCACACCGCCGGGTGATAGGCCGGATGGTACGGCCGCTGCGGGGCAGGGCCCAACCAGAGGTCCCAGTTCAGCGATCCTGGAACGGCCGGGGTATCCTTCGGCCGCACACCCCATCGCGAACTCCAATCCGCGTGTCCCCAGGGGTAATAGGAGAGGCTGCACCAGGCATCCACTTCCCGCACTTCGCCGATGGCGCCGTCCCAGATCCATTCGCAAAGAGATCGAATCCCTTCCAGGGAATGACCCTGAATACCCATCTGCGTTGCCACGCCACACTTCTGGGTGGCCTGGGCCAACTGGCGCGCCTCCCATACGTCGTGAGTGAGTGGTTTCTGGCAATAGACATGTTTGCCGGCCTTCATGGCGGCCATCGAGATGACGGCATGGGTGTGGTCCGGCGTGGCAATAACCACGGCTTCAATGTCTTTTTGCTTTTCCAGCATCTCCCGATAGTCGGTGTAGATTTTGGCCCGGGGATATTTCTGGAAGGTTTTGGCGGCGTAATCGTGATCCACATCGCAGAGGGCCACAATGTTTTCCGATGCCAGGTTGCGCAGGTTGGCAGCGCCCATGCCTCCCACGCCGATCCCGGCGATGTTCAGTTTTTCGCTGGGCGGTTTTTGGCCGGGCGCTCCCAACACCTGGCGGGGCACGATGCTGACGGCTGCCAGGGTCATCGCCGCTCCGGCGTTGGAAATGAACTGACGCCGCGTGAAAGGGCGTGCCACAGAAAGTTGATCGTTTTTCATAAGACGGTATTGGCCATGAGTGCGATGGTAGCCTGTGGATTAGCGGCGTCAAACACTCCCTGCTCAGAGGTAATAATTGTCTGTCCTCGTCCTCGTCCTTCGTTCTTCGTCCTCGTCCTCGAAAAAAACTCAATCGAGGACGAGGACGAGGGACGAAGGACGAGGACGAAAGATGGCGGTCATTCCGTTATAGATCGTTGCATAAGTTCCCGCATTTCGGAGGGGCGAGCTCCGGGAGCCCCACTTCACTTGTCCCGACCCCTTAGATCCCCGCGGCGGCATGCGGTGGGTCATCCCGGTCAAGGCACGAAGATCGCGTCCGACCCCAAAGACGTCCATAAAAAAGGTCGCGGCATCATGCGCTGATTCTCGGAAAGTTGCATCAAAAAAAGTCAAAAAGTCGGGGTAATAATTGTCTGTTCCTTTGTATTTTCTACCATTATTCACGGCCTGACCCTATTCGGGCTCGACCCCGACAACGGGGGACGTTTTCAACACCTTGCGGGCGCCCAGTCAACGTCAGCCGGAATGCGTGTTGCATCGAACGACTTCCCGGCTATAGTAATCCCATGCAAGCGACGGAAGTAATTGAGGAAATCAAGCGCCTGCCGGAACGCGAAGCGGCGACCGTCTATGATTTCCTGTTTTCTGCGGAAACCGAATTGGATCGGCTCCTGTCGGCCATTGACCGCCTGCCCCGACGCTACTCCTTGACCGAGGATGAAATCCTCACCCTGCCGCGTGCGCGTGCTGCTCGATAGTAACGTCTGGCTGGCCATTCTCACCCCACGGCAGTTCGCCGAAAGGCTGGCCTCCGGCAAGGAATGCTAATCATCTGTCTGTCCACAGGCTGCCCGCCAAACTTTTGTTCGTGCGCATCTCAGGTTTTTCGGTGGCTTGTTTCACATCGGTGGAAGTAGCGCCGACTGGCAGTTGGCTGTATCGCGGATTGGCAATCCGCGCCGCGCAGCATTCGCCAGTGGGTCGGGCTGGCTCGCGCATCCCGCCGAATACCATTCGGCGATACGGCAGAATGCCATTCTGCGCTACAAGTCAGGCAAATCGAAAAGGCTGAGATGCACACCTTTTGTTCAAACTGGAAGGTTTTTTCGTGCACTTTCCGCCTCCAACTCGTAGGATCACCGCCCACCGACTCAATTTGTTGGGATGAAAACCGTTAGGAAACAACGCGCCATGGTTTTGACCAATCGCATCATTGTTGAGAGGATGTCTGCATGTTAAGACGATAGGAAAGAGAAACCGGTGCTTCTTTTTACAAATCGCCAAAAATAAAACTGTCCTGCTTTGCTAACTACAAAATATTCCTGGTTTGAAAACTCCGCGACACGAAGACTAACGCTCCTTGCCTTTCGCATCGGCATCGGCAAAAGGTCCCTTGCCAAAGGCGAAATCGAACTCAAGCCGCGCGGCGGCGCGATTCTGCCGGTGAAAGCGGAGCAGGCGGTGGAGAGAATGCTGGAGTTGCTCAAGCTGGCCGGTTCGTAGTCCCGGCTTCAACCGGCCCGGGTTTGGCGGTTCGGTTTCGGGCCGTCAATCGCGGCTCGACTACTTCCCCGCAACCCGGTAAGTTCTTTGCGTATGAAAGAAGCTCTGGCTGCAGTTCAGATCTATTCACCGGAAAAACGCCGGATGGAAAAGGCCCGGCAACGCCGACACGATCTCGATTTAGTCGCCGCCGGTCAGGCCCAGGCAGTCCAGGCCAGAAACCGGCTTGTCTCCAATCCCAAGGACTGGCGCTTGGAGATCCCGGATGAACTTCCCAACGAGTAACGATTCATGAGAAGCCCCCAGGACATCCTCAGCATCCTCCGAGTCGTCGCCCAAACGGACTGCATTGTCATTGGCGGACAAGCCGTCAACCTCTGGTCGGAACGCTACCAGAAACCCGAGCCGCCATGGTCTGATCTCCAGCCCTTTACCAGCATTGATCTTGATTTGCTGGGCAGCCGTCGGGAGGTTCTGGCAGCCGCCGAGTTGCTGCGAACGACGCCGCTGTTACCTGGCCCGGACGAGAACACCGTCAACGCCGGCAAGCTCCGCGTGCCGACAGAGGCCGGCGAGTTGGAGATCGACGTGGTCCACACCGCCAACGGCATCAACACACAAGAAGCCTTCGAGACAGCGCCCACCCTGGCGTTCCAGAATGTGCGACTCCGCGTGCTTCACCCGGTACTTTGCATCGAGAGCAAGACCGTCAACTTGGCCACCCTGCCGCAAGACTGCGACTATCGGCAGGACTTGAAGCATCTCCGGCTCTCTATCGCCAACGCTCGCGAGTATCTTGCGGAACTGACCGTGGAAGGCAAGAATGCCGCCGCCTTGATTCGTTGGGCCAAACGTCTTCGCCGCGATGCCACTCACCAGCTTGGCCTCAACGCGGCCCGGCGACATGGCCTGAACTTCCAGCAAGCCATCCCCAAGATTCTCTGGGAACAAACGACCGGCCCACTCGCCGACTTCATCAAGGCCCAATGGGCTGCCTGGACTGACGAAGTCTCTCGCAAGCTGGAAGAGGAACTCGAAATCGAGCGTTGGCTCCGTGACCTGCAATCAAGGCCGCTGAAGAACCCGGAGGCCTGAGAAGCAGATCATCGCCACCCGTGCGGCCTGATCCCTTTCTCACGGTCGGTTCTGGAGATGAGATTGCCGAAGGCGTCGTAGGCGAACCGGATGGAATGGCCGGTTGGGTCGGTGGCTTGCGGATGCTCTTTGCGAAATGTTGAAGATTGAGACTTGACCCCAAATCCCGCTGTTGGAAAGACACGTTATGAAAACGGCACACACAAAAGTCGAGTTTGCCCGACTGCCAAAAGACTACGCCGGCCTTTGCCAGATGCTCACGCCGCGCCCCATCCACGATCAGGTGGATTTCGAGAACGTAACGGAAATCACGGACGCAATGGCGGGTCACAAGTTCACACCCGACCAGGAGGACTACTTTGACCTGCTTTGCCGCTTGATAGAGGACTACGAAAAGGAACACGCGCAATTGGACGCGGCCAAAGTCACCGGGCTGGAAGCATTGCAGCACCTTCTCGACGCGTACCGCATGAGCGCGACAGATTTGGCGCGGTTGCTCGAGGTTCACCTGACGCTGGGCGCGATGATTCTGCGCGGTGAGCGCAAGCTGACGCTCAATCATGTGCGGACTCTGACGCGGCACTTTGGCGTGCCTGCCGACGTGTTCCTGTCGTGAAACCTGATATGCAAAC
>JADGRT010000277.1 GCA_017880715.1 Verrucomicrobiia bacterium
CCGCCATCACTCCCTCACCCAACGGGGATTCTTCCGCGAGAAAGTCAGCGGCGCTCTCCCGAGACGCCGCTACGTCGAAGCCGCTCGCCGGAAGGCGGCGGGATCTATTAAGGCAAGCACACAGCAACGAACTCACCGAAACGACGTGGCAACTCGCCCCGCGCTCGGCGGAGACCAACGCGCCCACTGCCGACGAGATCGAGATCAAGAAACGGCTTGGAACATCGCGCACGTGGCTCTGGGGTCAGCCCTTAAGTTATAAGTTAATAATGTTTCAACGTTTCGATGCGCAGATCGGAAACAAGGTTTGGAAAGTGCGGGTGTCGTCTATGCAGCGTTGCGGCTGAACGCAGTTTCCCTTCCGAATGCGCTGGAGCACATAAAAAGGCCGGTGAGTTTTAAGTCATTGGCCTGCCTGCGCAAAGAGCGTGTAATAATCTTGCCAATTCCAAGTCTCCAGCACATTGTCTTGAGCGTAAATTCATGAAACTCTCGCCGGAAGTTCCTGGTGGCTGGCGCCAGCGCCACCTTGGTTGCGACCGTAAGGCCGCAGGCCGCCGATTCTGCGCCCGGCCCTCGTTCCTCGACCCTCGACACCCGCCCCGTTTCCGACGATGCCTGACGATACCGGTGGCGTTGGGCGAGCAGGAATTCAGTCAATGGCGCTTCCAATACACCATCCGGGAGCGCGTCGCGGACATCGTGCAGCCGGATTTATTCTACTATGGCGGCCTGATCCGTTCCATCCGGGTGGCCCGGATGGCGGCGTTGCGCGACATGCCCGCCTCGCCGCATCTCTCCGGTGGGTTCGGCTTTATCTATCTGCTCCACTTCGCCTCCTGCGTGCCGAAGATCGGCCCATGGCAGGAATACAAGGAAGGCGTGAAGCAATACGGCGACTGGTTCAACCCGCCGCTGCGTATTATTGACGGCGCGCTCATCGTGCCCCAGGGTCCAGGCGTGGGCATCGTTGATCCGAAGGAAGTGCTCAAGGATGCGGCGGTGATGAAACCGGTCGGTTAAAAACGAGCGGTTGTTCGAAGGCAATGCGAACGGACAGGTCATTAGTAGCGAAACTGACGCCGGCCGATTTCGTGATCGAACCGGTCGCCGCCGAACCGGGCCGGCTCAATTTTTATGGCTCGCCTAAAGTTCGGAATTGATTTTTGCACGGACCCTTGGCTGTTTGCGTGAAGATCCACATAAGCGGTTTAGATCCCGCGGAAAAAATTGTCGAACAATCGAAATGGGGTTATAATAAGCTCAATGAAGGCGGGGAAAAGCTTTAGCATAACCAGGATATCCCTGGAAGTTCGCCTCCCTGGGCGGGATCTCTATTGGCTCTTGTGAAACGACGACTCCAAATCCTGGCCTTGCTGCTGGCGGTCACCGCCGTTCTCGTGTGGCTGGCCACTGGGGCCAACCGCGGCTGGACCAAGACCAGCGTGCCGGTCAAGACCCTGGATGAGGTGACCGGCATCGAAGCCATCGCGTATCGCCAGCAATTCGTGCCGGGCGTCGATTTTTTGGGTCTTGCCCTGTTGGGAGCAGGAGTCCTGGCAGGGGTTTCCTTGTTCTTCCGTAAAAAAACCACTACCAACCCATCATGAAAACCATCCTTTGCATCCTAACCGCACTCGTCAGCCTCGCCACGGCTGCGCTAGCCGGGCCGCAAACCTTCGATTTCAAGGATCCCAAAGGCGTCAACAACGCCGTGTTCAAACTCGACGCCACGCTCGAATCGATCAACGGCAGCGCCAACGGCATCAGCGGCACGATCATCTTCGATCCGGAAAACCCGGCGGCCACGAAAGGCCGGATCGTCGTCGCCACGGCATCGTTGCATGTGCCCAATCCAATGATGAAGCAGCATCTCCATAGCGCCCTGTGGCTGGACGTGGCCAAGTATCCTGAAATCGTTTTTGAAACCCTCGAATTAAAAAATGTGAAGACCACCGGTGACACCACGACCGCGGATGTGGCCGGCAAGTTCACGGTGAAAGGCGTCACTCAAACCATCACCGCTCCGGCCAAGCTGACCTACCTGAAGGACAAGCTGGGGCAGCGCGTGCCTAATCAAAAGGGCGACCTGATTGTCATTCGCGCCACCTTCACCATCAAGCGGACCGACTACGGCATCAATCCGTCTGCGCCCCAGGATAAGGTTGCCGATGAAATCAATCTCACCCTCAGCATCGCCGGAGCGGCGCCGCGCCCATAAGGCTGCGGTGAGTCCATTTTGACGCCAGAATCCAAATCCAACCCATCCCAACCGTCGTCTCTGCCGGACAAAACTTTGTCGCAGGTGCGACAAAGTTTTGTCATCTATTCAGCAGGGGGGATTGCGTGCATTTCATGCGTCCACGATGTTCGGGCAAGGCAAATTCATGAAAGGTAGGAGACGAGGTCACGAGGCTCATTTTTTTCTGGAGGCCACCTAAACGGAATATTTGAGCCTCGTCACCTCGTCTCCTACTTTTTTGGGTTCATGAATTGGCCCCGCCGTTCGAGCCGGCTCCGACCTTGACGCTGGGCAGCAGGCCAACGACCATCTGGACGCCATGAATGCCAACGGTTACCGACAAGCCATCGCCGATTACGTGCGCGCGAACGCTCGTCCGCCTGACAAGTTCAGCCATCAACCTCGCTTGTATCAGCTTTCCCGACAGCTCGCGGAGGGCCGGTCTTTCGACGATGACGTACTTTACGCAGCCGCGTGGATGCATGATCTCGGCGTGTTTATCGGCCACCGGCCGGAGGATCCAGCGGCGTTGGCGGCGTGGGATATGCTGGTTTATGCCAGCCAGAAAGTGCCGCCGCTTTTGCAGCAGTTCGGTTTTCCTGCCGGGAAGATTCCAGCCGTCATGGAGGTCATTGGGACGCATCAACCCAATGGAAAACCCGCGTCCTTTGAGGGCATGCTGATGCGCGACGCGGATATGCTCGAACAACTTGGCGCGATTGGCATTCTGCGGACGGTCAGCAAGGTGGGCCGTGACACGCGATTTATCCGTTTTGGCGATGCGCTTGTGGTGCTGCGGCGGAATGCGGACGAGTTGCCCGTTCAACTGCAACTGGCATCCGCCCGCCGTGTCGCGGAAAAACGAGCGGCGATTTTGCGCGCCTTCCTCGAGTCCGCCGAGACGGAGAGAGATGGCATCGACTGGTAGGCCGAGACGCGGCTGCCTTTATCCCAAAAACGGCGGTTGGATTAACGCAAAGTCGCAAAGTTCGCAAGCAACTTCTTGCGGAGAAGCCTGCGGATCCCGTAGCGGCGTCTCGGCAGAGCGCCGCCATCACTCCCTCCCCCAACGGGGATTCTTCCGCGAGAAAGTCAGCGGCGCTCTCCCGAGACGCCGCTACGTCGAAGCCGCACGCCAACGGCAAAAAAGCGAAGTTTTACTTCGCAGACCTGCCCGGCGAGTTGCAGAAGGTCCTAAAAAGGATGCGCTAAGGGAAAGGTCATTAGAGCATTGCTTATCTTCGGAAACACAGGTTTATTTAGAGACTCCTCACGTCGTCTCCTACTTTATTAACGGGCTGTTAAGGATGGCCACTGGCCGCGTCTGCAATATCCGGATCGTCATTTGATCGTCCCAAAGCAATACAGCTTCGTCAGGGTACGGATGAGGAGGCGGTTGCCGGCAATTGCCGGGGTGGCCAGGCACATTTCGTCGAGGGAGTTTGTGTGGAGCAGCTTGTAGTCGGGGCCAGCCTGGAAGACGTAGGTGTCGCCGTCTTCGCTCAGGGCGAAGATTTTTCCATTCGCGGCCCAGGGGGAAGCGGTGAAGGAGGTTGTGCCTTCACGGATGCGCCGTTTGTCATAGACCGGCCGGCCGATGCGCGCGTCGTGGCAGCTCAGGAAGCCGGAGTCGAATAGAACATAGAAATAATCGCCGTAAAGCAGCGGCGAGGGATTGTAGGGCGCAGCGGTGGACTGATACCACGCGATGAATGGGTTGTTCGTCTCGCCGGGCTTCAACGTGATGTCGCCGGTGGCGCCGGGTTTGATGGCAAACACGGGACGCACCTTGTCCCCGACATATCCCGAGCAGACGTAGAGCAAACCGGACTTCGCAAACGGCGTAGGAATGACGATCGAAGACATGCCGCCGAGTTCCCAGAGCAGCTTGCCGTCGAGGTCGTAGGAGCGGACTCGCTTGGTGCCGGAGGTGATCAGTTCAGTGCGCAGCTCGTTTTGCCAGACGCAGGGCGTGGACCAGTTGCTCTTTTCGTCGCGTTCAACGCGCCAGAGCTGGCGGCCGGTCTTGGCATCCAGGGCCACGGCAAAGGATTGCTCGTCGTTGTCATTCACGAGGAACACGCGGCCGTCGTGGATCACGGGCGACGCGGCGGAGCCCCAACCGTTGCGAATTTTCACGGGTGGCCAGTTCGTGGACCAGAGTTTGCGGCCCTCCAGGTCGTAGCAGAACAATCCCACGTTGCCGAAGCTGGCATAGACGCGCTCGCCATCGGTCACCGGCGTTGCAGAGGCGTAGGTGTTCTTCACGTGCCGTTGGTTCGGGGGTGCGCCGCGGTGCGCCTCCTGACGCCACAATTCGCGGCCGGACTTGAGATCGAAACCGAGGACAAGCCAGCGATGCTCGTCCCTGGGTATCTCTTTTCTCTCGCCCCCGAAATAGAGGCCCTTTTTCGCTGGCTCCTCCTCGCCTCCGCTGACCACAGTGGTGACAAAAACGCGTTCGCCCCAAACAATCGGCGAGGACCAGCCGCGTCCGGGCACTTCGGCCTTCCACGCGACGTTTTCGTTGGTGCTCCAGCGATCGGGCAGGCTCGGATGGTCGGCGACACCTAGCGC
>JADGRT010000278.1 GCA_017880715.1 Verrucomicrobiia bacterium
TGTTGCCGCCGGGATTGCGCGGCCTCGTCGTCGCCGGTTTGCTTTCCGCGTTGATGGGTTCGCTCGCCGGTGTGTTCAACGCCTGCTCGACGCTCTTCACGGTGGACATTTACGAAAAACTGCGACCCAAGGCGTCGCAACATGAAATCGTCCGCATGGGACGCATTGCCACCACCACGATGGTGCTCATCGCCATGGCGGGGATCCCGGTCGTTCAGGGCGCACACGGCCTCTACAACTATCTGCAATCCATCCAGGGCTACCTTGCTCCACCGATTTTCGTGGTCTTCTTCTTCGGCGTTTTCTGGAAACGCCTCAATGCCCAAGGCTGCTTGTGGGCCATGATCATCGGCTTTGTCGTCGGCCTGTTCCGCATGTTGGTGGATACGCCGATCACGCTCGGATTGTTCAAGAGCTACCCGGACGGCTCGTTCCTGTGGATTGTCAACAACATCAACTTCCAGTACTTCAGCATCCTCATTACCATCATCTCGGCGGTGGTGATGGTCGTGGTGAGTTATATGACGTCGGCCCCCGACTACAATAAGATCAAGAACCTCTCGTTCGGAACGGTCACGGATGAACACCGCGCCGAATCCGCCGCAAGCTGGGGTTGGCAGGAAGTGGCTGCCTCCGTCTTTGTGTTGGTTGTCATCCTGGGCGGTTACCTCTACTTCCGGGGATAGCCATTCGTTGACCGACTTTGGGCGCCGGATGAATCAACATCCGGCGCCCAATATGCAACCAAACAAGATTATGAAACGCGGTGGAGTTATTCTGGTTCCGCTGGCGGCGGCCATTGGCCGGAAGGGGGCGTCTTTGACGTGAGAATGCAATGTCGCTGGAATGTGGTAGCTTATGTAAGTTGGCTTTGAGACCTATGAGCGAGATCACCTTGTTGCTTGATGCGATGTCAAGGGGCGAAAGGCGGGCGTCGGACGAACTGTTGCCGCTGGTATATGACGAACTTCGCCGGCTCGCGGCGGCGAGGATGGCGCAGGCAGCGGGGGGCCAGACGTTGCAACCTACGGCGTTGGTTCATGAAGCCTGGCTCCGGTTGAACAAGGGGGACCCTCAAAAATGGCAAAACAGCGCGCATTTCTTCAACGCCGCCGCCGAGGCCATGCGGCATATTGTCATCGAGAATGCACGCCGGAAGTCCCGGCTCAAACACGGCGGCGACCAGGTGCGGTTGGATATCGAGACGCTGGAGATCGCGGAGGTGCCGCTGGATGACAGCGTGCTGATGATTGACGACGCCTTGGAACGGCTGAAAGCCGAGTCGCCGGAACGAGCCCGGGTGGTGGTCTTGAAATTTTTCGGCGGGCTGACCAATCGGGAGGTGGCCGAAACCCTGGGGGTGACGGAACGCACCGTGGAGCGCCAATGGGCTTATGCAAAAGTCTGGTTGTGCGAGAAAATTCGTGAACAGGCCTGATCCAAACGCCGGCTTCGAGCGCCATCTCCTTTCGGGGCCGGCGGTTCCCCTGTCCCCAACGGATTGAATTCCCCGGAAGATGGACACCACGCTCCAGATGGAAGAAGAGGTGTTCGATGCCGTCCGAAAATTAACCGGCGAGGCGGAACGACGGGTGTTTCTCGACCAGGCGTGCGCCAACAATCCCGCCTTGCGCGCGAGGATTGAACGATTGCTGGTGGTTCAGGCGTCCGCCGAAAAAATCTTTTCCAGGTGCGCTCCTGACATGCGATCCGAGGTGGGAGCGTTTGCATCCCTTCTGGCAGATGGTTCCCCCGCCGAAGCCGCCGGCGCGCTCCTGCCCGCAGAGGAACAGTTGGGCGCAAAAATTGGCCATTACAAGCTGCTCCAGAAAATCGGCGAAGGCGGGTGCGGGGTGGTCTATATGGCAGAGCAGGAGGAACCGGTGCGCCGGCAGGTGGCGTTCAAGATCATCAAGCTGGGGATGGACACCAGGAGCGTGATTGCGCGTTTTGAGGCGGAACGGCAGGCGTTGGCGATGATGGATCATCCGAACATCGCGTGGGTGCTGGACGCGGGGGCGACGGAGACGGGGCGTCCTTATTTCGTGATGGAGCTGGTGCGGGGAATCAGGATCACCGACTACTGCGACCAGAACCAGCTGGACACGCGGCAGCGGCTGAGTTTGTTCATTCAAATCTGCCATGCGATCCAGCACGCGCATCAGAAGGGGATCATCCACCGGGACATCAAGCCGTCGAACATCCTGGTAACGCTGCATGAGGGGGTGCCGGCGCCCAAGGCGATTGACTTTGGAATCGCGAAAGCGATACAGGAACGCCTGACGGATAAAACGCCTTTCACCTCCTGCCAGCAGATCATTGGCACGCCGGCTTATATGAGTCCGGAACAGGCGGAGATGAGAGGGTTGGATATTGACACGCGGAGCGACATTTACAGCCTGGGGGTGCTGCTTTACGAACTGCTCACCGGCAAGACGCCGTTTGATCAAAAGGAGTTGTTGCAGTCCGGCCTGGATGAAATGCGGCGGACGTTGCGGGAGAAGGAGCCGCACCGGCCCTCGGCCAAGCTGAACACGCTGCATGGCGCGGAGCTGACGCAGACGGCCATTCACCGGCACGTCGAGCCGCCGAAGCTCAAGTCATTGTTGCGGGGTGATTTGGACTGGATTGTGATGAAGGCGCTGGAGAAGGACCGTGCGCGGCGGTATGAGACGGCCGACGGGCTGGCGATGGACATTGAGCGTTGCTTGGACAACGAACCGGTGATGGCGCGTCCGCCGAGCCGGCTTTACCAGTTTCAGAAGCTGGTTCGCCGGAACAAAACCGTTTTCGCGGCCGTCGCCGCGGTGACAGCGGCATTGGTCATTGGCCTGGGCGCTTCCACCTTGCTTTTTTTCAAGGAACGAGAAGCCCGCCAGCGAGCCTTGGCAGCGCGCCAGGAAGCCGAGCTGGCCCGCAACAACGAAGCCAAATTGCGTTTCGAATCTGAAGTCAGGGAAAAGATCACTCAAGCCGCATTGCTGGTAAGCCAGGACAGATGTGACAAAGCTGACGAATTAATGAGCAAAGTCACTCTCTCGCAACCCACACTGGAAGGTGCGGCGGTGTTGCGTTCTCTGGGTGAGTGGCACGCTCTCCAACACCAACCCCGCTGGAAGCAGGCGGCTGAACGCTTTGCGGCACTCTTGCAAATCAATCAACTCGATGGCTGGGACATTGCCACATTGGATTTCCTCGGGTGCGGCACCGCTTTGGCTGAACTTAAGGACGTGGAGGGCTACAAACGATGCCGCCGGGAAGCGGTTGCCCGCTTTGCGAATACCACAAATTCGGTCGTGGCTGAGCGGATACTTAAAATCAGCCTTCTCCTGCCCGCAGAGGAGAATTTCATCGGGAAACTGGGCTCGTTGGTTGACTTGGCGATGTCGAAGCTGCCAGTGAGCATCAGCGCTCAGACGCCTGCTGGCGTGGTCTGGCGGCAAACCCCCTCCGGCAGCATCAGCGTGGAGACGGCCAATACACCGCCAATGCCAACGCCTTCGAACAACGGGTTTCTGGCGCTCATCGGAGTTTGTAGCTTCGACGGAACAAGCATCGGGATGGAATTCAGTGGGTTGGTGGACACAGCCAGTGCAACCAACCAGGCCAATTACAGTGTCGCCGGGACAACGCTGACGAACGTGACAATGGGGCCGGATGGAAAGTCAGTTGTCCTGTGGCTGTCGTCACGGCTAACGGGGGAGTTTGTGGTCACTGTCAACGACGTGAGGGATTTGTCACAAAACACAATCGCTTCGGGCACCACGATCCGCACCTCCGTGCTCAATCTGCACTTGCGGGATTTCGACACCGGGCAACCGTTTTCAATGTCTTACTCGGGCAACATGGCGACGATTGTTGCGGGAGGAGCAAATATTTGGGAAAGCGCGGATCAGTTTGTGTTCGCCTATGCCAAAGTTGCCGGGGATTTCGACTATCGTTTGCGGATTCGTTCCCTCGGACCCGCCCTGGATTACTTCACCCGGGTTGGACTCATGGCGCGGGATTCGCTGAACGATGCCGGATGCCGCGAGGTCACGGTGGGATTCAACGCCGAGAAAACATTCCAGGTATTGGTGCGGACGGTGGCGGGCGGAGGCACAACGAGCCTGCCTCCCAATCCATTGCCCGTGGCGTCCGGCTCGAACCTGTGGGTGCGTTTGCAGCGGGCGGGGACGGTTTTTCATGCCTACAGCAGCACCAACGGAACGGACTGGGCGCAGTTGTATCAAATCGACAGCACCATCGGCGCTGAAGGACCGTTTGCCGATCCGATCTATCTGGGGATTGCGACCTGCGCCCACAGTTCCACTGAAACCGCCACCGCAGTGGTCAGCGATTTCAGTGTGACCCCGATTGTTCCGGCAAACACGGCGATTTCCCTGGGTCTGTTGGAATACCGACGGGGCGGTTACGCCAAGGCCGTGGAATGGTCCCGGCGCTGTCTGGCTCATCCCGACTATAATCCAGCGCGGTTTGCCACCGCCCAGTTCATTCTGGCCATGTCCTTGCGGCAACTCGGCGATGTTCAGGGAGCCCGTTTCCAACTGGCCCAGGGACGGAACCTGATCGAACGGAAGTTCGAGGGCGGCCTGGACTTGGGCGGAGCTGCGCAGGGTTTCTGGTTTGATTGGGTCTATGCCCGCATCCTTCTTCGCGAAGCCACCACGCTCATCGAAGGAACACCTCAATCCGTCAGTCCCTCCGCCGGCGTAAAATAGCCACTCCACCGAAGCGGGAAACCGCCTCTTCAAGTCCTTATTTTCCAATCGGCCGGCTCAATCCGCTGTTTCAACACGGTTTTCGGGCCAATA
>JADGRT010000279.1 GCA_017880715.1 Verrucomicrobiia bacterium
GCCGATGGCAGCCTCGTCGAAGGCGAGGTGATAACGAGCGCCGGACTCCGAGTGCCGGTGGAGATCAACTCCAGCATCATTGAGCTGGCCAATGGAAAGCGGGTGATCCAGGGCATTTTCCGCGACATCACCGAGCGCAAACGGTTGGAGGATCAGCTTCGTCAGGCTCAGAAGATGGACGCGATCGGCCAGCTCGCCGGCGGGGTGGCGCACGATTTCAACAATATCCTCACCGTGATCCATGGGCATCTGGGGCTGTTGTTGGCGGCGCCGGAGCTGTCGCCGGAAATGCGTGAATCCCTGAACGAATTAAGCACCGCCTCGGACCGGGCCGGGCATTTGACCCGGCAGTTGCTGACGTTCAGCCGACGGCAGCCCTTCCAGATGCGGTCGCTGGATCTGAAACACGTGGTGGAAGATGTCTCCAAGCTCCTGCGGCGCCTGCTCGGGGAGCACATCGACATGCGGTTCAATTATGCGTCGGAGCCGATCGGCGTGGAAGGCGACGCCGGCATGATGGAGCAGATCGTCTTGAATCTCGCGATCAACGCCCGTGATGCCATGCCGCAAGGGGGACAACTCGTCATTAGCGCGGCAGTATTGGACGTGGACGAGGCTTATGCGCAGGATCATGCCGGGGCGTATCCTGGCCGGTTTGCCTGCCTCACCG
The DNA here is from genome assembly GCA_017880715.1 of Verrucomicrobiia bacterium. GTDB lineage: Bacteria > Verrucomicrobiota > Verrucomicrobiia > Limisphaerales > UBA1319 > JADGRT01. The sequence goes on from JADGRT010000279.1 coordinate 671, forward strand.
TATCCGACACCGGATGCGGCATGGATGAGGCGACCTTGAAGCGCATTTATGAGCCGTTTTTCACAACCAAGGAAATCGGCAAGGGAACCGGGCTGGGGCTGGCGACTGTCTATGGTGTTATCCAGCAGCACCGGGGTTGGATCGAGGTGACCAGCACGCCCGGGAAAGGCACGACCTTCCGGGTTTTGTTGCCGCTATGCGCCAAGCATGTTGGGCCGGTTTCGCCACCTTCCTCCCCGCCTTCCCAGGCCTCAGGCGGCCAGGAAACCATTCTCGTCGTGGAGGACGAGGCCAGCTTGCGACGCCTGGTGGTGAAGTGTCTCAGCCGTCATGGGTATCGTCTGCTCGAAGCCGCCAGCGGCGTGGAAGCTTTAGCCGTCTGGGGAAAGCATCGCCACGAGATTGATTTGGTGTTGACCGACATGGTGATGCCGGAGGGAATGAACGGCAAGGAATTGGTCGAGCGCCTGTTGGCCGACAAGCCTACACTCAAGGCCATTTATTCCAGCGGATACAGCCTGGAGATGGCCAGCGTCGATCTTAAACTCGAGGAAGGGGAGAATTTCCTGCCTAAACCCTACGATCCTGCCACGCTGGCAAAAACCGTGCGAAACCGCCTCGACCAAAAACTATAGGGTAAATTTGCCATGTTCGGAGGGCGGAGTTACACGACGCCCATTTATTATGGGGCCCCTCCGAAACCTCTTTGCCGGAACGCCGGTCGTCGCACTTATCGAGGTGCGCGACAAAGATCGCCTCGGCGTGGCAGCCGACGTGAGTCGGCTCAAACTTAAAGGGCTGACAAGCCCGAAAGAGAATAGCCCAGCATCTGGTAGGCCCGGTGCCCCCACCGGGTATCTTTTTGACTGAGAATGAGCACGACCGACGATCCAAAACCAGCCGCCAGACCGCATGTCGAGATTTACACCGACGGTGCCTGTGAACCCAACCCCGGCCTCGGCGGTTATGGTGCGGTGTTGTTGCACCCTAAAAAACGCGCGGAAACCAGCGGCGGCTTTCGTTTGACTACCAACAACCGGATGGAAATCTATGCCGCCATCCAGGGCCTCGAATTGTTAAAACAACCCTGTAAAGTCACCCTGTACAGCGACTCGCAATATCTGGTAAACGCGATGATGGCCGGTTGGGCTGCGACCTGGAAAAGAAAAGGTTGGTGGCGCACCAACAAGGAACGCGCCGTCAACATTGACCTTTGGGAGAGGCTCCTCGCGCTGGGCGAAACCCATCAGGTCGAATTTGTCTGGGTAAAGGGCCACGCGGGCAACCAGGAAAATGAACGCTGCGACCAACTCGCGTACGCCGCGCTTCGCCAAGCCAACCTCCCGGCGGACGAAGGCTACGAGAACAAACCAGAAACCGAAGGGGAGCGCCCCAAGCTGACGCTGGAGGGGCAGCCTTGTTGGAAATGCTCAACCCCCGTCATCAAGCAGAAGTCGCATAAAAAGCCGAACCGCGATTACTACTTTGAATATCACCTTTATTGTCCCAAGTGCCACGCCACCTACCTGGTTGAAGAAGCCAAGCGTTTCATTGAGCGGCCCCCAAGCTTGTTTTAGGAAACCAAGAAACCAGGAATTCCAAATCAGACCATGCTACGCAGCCTGAGAACTGCGGTAATTCATCACCGTAAGTTCCTGCATTCCTGGTTTCCTTATTAAACCCTTAAAGGGCATAAGACACCACTAAATGATTCCCGCCGGACCCAGTTAATTTTGTGCACCTTGTGCCTTTTTGCGGCTATGCTAAAACCGCGGGAAGTCAGAGCCGACTCACGTCGGCTGCTACAGGGGCGATAACGAAACAGCCTGCCTTGGGTCGCTTCCCATCCTGTCAATCCTGTAATCCTGTCTCCTCCCCACGATTTCATTTCGGTTTGGCTTGTCTGGTTACCGGCGGGGTTTTGCCGGAATGCACGTCCAGCAGACGCGCGTGAGTTGCCTGGGCGGCTTCCACGAGTTCTGGGTATGGCCGGTCCGTCACATCCACGAAGCCGATGTTGTAGTTCTCGCCGTCCCCGCGGCCGGTGTTCGGTTCGTCGATCCACTGGAACCAGTGCGCGCCGATGACGGCGGGATGCGCGGCGGCATGCTCAACATAGAAACGATAAGCCACGCCGCGCTCCTCCTGGCTGGCGCATTGCACGAGGCCGGGCGCGAGGCCGCGGCCCGGCGTGCCGAAATGAAATTCGCCGATCACGATCGGTTTGCCGGTGGCGCGGAAAACGGCATCGAGCTTCTGGTTGTCCACCCGGAAATTATAGCTGTTGAGGCTGAAAACATCGAAGCCGCGCGAGGCGCGCAGCAGCGCCTCGGACGGGGTGTTGCCGAAGCGCAGGCCGAGGTTGAGGTGATTCGGATCCTGCCGGCGGATGGCCGCGTTGACGGTGTCGATGAATTTCACGATGGCCTTTTCCACGAACTCGCGACGCCGGTCGCGCGTATCTCCGTTGGCAAGAAAGCTCGTGAGCTCGCGCTGCATGGCACCGGCGGGGCCCGCGAGGATGGCCTCGGCGATTTCCACTTCGCGGCCGGGCCAGGGCGGCTCGTTGGCGACGAAGTATCCGAGCAGCCAGGGATCGTTCTTGCGTGGCGCGCACTGCTCGGTGGCGGCGGCCTCGACCTTGCCGGAAAACTCGTCGGCGAACACGTCGGGCAGACCCAGATAGGCGCTGGTTTCGATGCCCCAGCCACGAAGGATCATGACGTAAGGCTTGCGCTGGGCTGCCCACAGGCGGTTGTCTGACCAGTTGGCAATGGTGTTCAGCCCCCAGGCATCCATGCGCCGCAAGGTTAAGTCCACCCACGGTTGGGCGTAGTCCGCGCCGAAACGGCGCGTAAGATTCCAGGTGTAGAACGAGGCGAAGGCGGCCTGGTTGGCGCGGGCACTTGGCGGGCGAAGGGTGGTTGGCGGCAACGCGGCAAAGACGCCGTCGCGCCCCTCCATGCGCGTGCCCATCCAGGGTGTCATCCCGTCGGAGCCGGTGGAGAAAAACAGATGGCCATGGGGATCCACCAACCACCACCGGCCGCCGATCTCCTCGACGTGGAAGAAGCCGGTCGCCTTGGCGCGCGTGCTGGCGAAGCCGCCGTAGTTGCACCAATTGAAATCGCCGGGGCGAAGCGCCTTGGCCTCCTCCGACCACGCGCTCTTGAGATCGTCCAGCGTCTTGGCTTTGCCGGGCCAACTTGCCTGAATCCATTGGCCAAACTCGTCCACCAGCGGTTTGGGCTCCAGCACCGCGTCGCCGGGAGACTCCTGATCGAGACGCGCGGAACGGATTTCGAGCGCGGGCGAGCCGAGGGGATTGACCATGGCCACACCGATGGCTTCCACCGCGTTGATCGGGCCGTAGCCGCCGGCCAGATTGATCCAATACGAGGCGCGCGATTTGTTGCCGAGGGACGCGAGATCGAATCCCTGCCGGTCGGGCCGCTGGAAATAGGTCAGCGGAATGGCGGCGCGAATCCAGGCGTTGGGGAAGGGATGGAGGCGGACTCGCCGCGTGCCATTGGCCGTATGCAGGCGCAGCTCGAAACGTTGCGCGGTGGCGGAGCGCAGTTCGAGCGTCAGAAACTGGTACGGCGTCCAGTCGGCCGGCAGCCCGGCGCCGAATTCCTTTAAGGGCCATTTGAACTCCGTATCGGCATCGCGAAACACGGCGCGTTTCATCTCTGAATCGGCGGCGCGCGCCGACTTGAGCGGTTCGGTCGCTTGACCCCACAGATGAGTCGAACCGCCCACGCCCAGAATCATGAGAGCCCAAAATAATGAATTGGCAGTGGACATTGACATCCGGAAAAAATAATCCAAGAAGACGCGAAAAACCCAGCACAATCTTGCATAGTCGCAAATGACCTGTCCCTTTGCGCAAAAAATTTCCTCGGAGGGGCGAGTCCCACGAGCCCCTAACATTTTCGGCGTCGTCGCTGCTTCATGTTCCATTAATTCCGCGCGTCTGACACACCTTACAAAACTTTGTCGCAGGTGCGACAAAGTTTTGTCATGGCAGATCAAGGTTTGAAACCGCGGATCACGCGGATAAACGCTGATAAACACGGATAAGAGGGCTCACAAATCCCATTTTATCCGCGTTAATCCGCGTAATCCGCGGTCGAAATTT
>JADGRT010000280.1 GCA_017880715.1 Verrucomicrobiia bacterium
TGCGCGAGGGCCTTGGCTGGCCGTGGGTGGGCCGACACAGAACTTCAAACCTGGGCAGGTTTCCTCATCTGGTGGGCAAGACGGTGTTGCTCACGGAGATGATTCGCCGTCTCCGCCTTTGCCATGTTGCTGCTCTTCATGACGGCCTTTGACAAGATCGCCTTGGCCACCGATCATGTTCGACCGTTCAAAAAACCGGAGACGTGGAACCTCGGGGGCTTCATCACCGTGTCCGTGGTGCTGGGTGTCGCGCTGCTCGCGGAGCAGGAAAACGAGATTTACGCGAAGGCGTGAAACGTGGTAGATTGGCCTCCGTAAGCGCAACCTTGACCGAACACGATTATGGAAACAGCAACCGTCCGGATAATATGAACGACCCGGCCGTCGGCAACCGGCTGAACCCGGATTACAAAAAATGGCTGAAGGAGAATTGAACCATGCTAATGAATACCACCCCGAACCCGCGTCCGAATAGTTGCCCCGCCCCTTTCGCCATCCGCCATCCGCAGTCGGCCATGCTGCTCGCCAGCCTTTTTGCCATGGCTCTTGTCGTCTCCTGCGGCAAGACCCCCGCGTCGGCCCCACCGGAAAAATCCACCTCCAAAAAACTCACCATCGCGGTCATCCCCAAAGGCGCCACCCATAACTTTTGGAAGTCCATTCACGCCGGCGCCCTCATGGCCGCCAGCGAATTGGGCAACGTCGAAATCGTCTGGAAAAGCGGCCTCAAAGAGGACGACCGCGATTCTGAAATCAAAGTCGTCGAGGACATGGTCACCCGCAAGGTCAACGGCATCGTCCTGGCGCCGCTCGACGATACCGCCCTGCGCCCTGCCGTCGAGGACGCCGTGCGCAACGGCATCCCCGTGGCCATCATCGACTCGGACCTGAAAACCGACAAGTACATCAGCTTCATCGCCACGGACAATTACGTTGGCGGCGTCAAAGCCGGCGATCTCCTGGCCAAACTGCTGAACGACAAAGGCAAAGTGGTCATGCTGCGCTTCGGCGAAGGCTCAGCCAGCACGATGAAACGGGAACAGGGGTTCCTCGATGCCATCGCCAAACACCCCGGCGTCGAGGTCGTCAGCGCCAACCAATACGGTGGCGCCACCACGGAAACCGCCTATAAGGCCAGCGAGAATCTCCTGGCCCCGTACCGCAAATCCGACGGCAGCCTCGCCCTGGATGGCATCTTCTGCTGCAACGAATCCACCACCTTCGGCATGTTGCGCGCCTTGCAGGACGCCCAATGGGCCGGCAAGGTCACCTTTGTCGGCTTCGATAGCTCCGCCATGCTGATCAAAGCCATGGAAAATAAGGAGCTTCACGGCGTCATCCTGCAGGATCCGGTGAAAATGGGCTACCTGGGCGTGAAAAAAATTGTCGCCCACCTGAAAGGCGAACCGGTCGAAAAACGCATCGACACCGGCGCCACCGTGGCCACCTTCGAGAACATGAACCAGCCCGAAATCCGCAAATTGCTGGAACCGGATTTAAAAACGTGGCTGAAGGAGTGATCCCGGATGTTGCGGATTTGAGAGCCCTCTCGGGCCGGAATAATGACCACCCCCGCGTCAACCGCCTCGCCCCGTCTCGAGATGCAGTCCATCTCCAAACGCTTCGGCGCGACGGTGGCGCTGGACGGCGTCAGTCTGCAGGTCTCTCCCGGCGAAGTCCTGGCGCTCGTGGGCGAAAACGGCGCGGGTAAAAGCACGTTGATGAAGATCCTCTCCGGCGCGCACCAACCCGACGCCGGCCGCATGCGCATCGACGGGAATCCCTTCTCTCCCGCCCACCCGCTGGACGCGCGCCGCGCCGGCGTGGCGATGATTTACCAGGAGCTTTCCCTCGCTCCGCATCTGACGGTCGAGGAGAACATCTTGCTCGGCATGGAACCCAGTTCGCTGGGCTGGATTCGTGGAAGCGAAGTCCGCGCCAAGGCCGCCGAAGCCCTCCAGTACTTTGCCCACGCCGGCATTCGTCCCGATCAAAAGGTCGGACGGCTCACCGTCGCCGCGCAGCAGTTGGTGGAAATCGCCCGCGCGCTCGCCGTCGGCTGCCGCATTCTGGTCCTGGACGAACCCACCAGCAGTCTCACCCGCCCGGATGCCCAGCGCCTCTTTGAGCTCATCCAACAGCTCAAACAAAAGGGCCTGGCCATCGTTTACATTTCCCATTTCCTCGAAGAGGTGAAGGAAGTATCCGACCGCATCACCGTCCTGCGCGATGGCCAATCGGTCGGCGAAGGCCTCACCCGTGAACTGAGTGTTAATCGCATCATCGCCCTCATGGTGGGCCGCGAGGTCAAAGATCTCTATCCCCGCTCCGCTCGCGTGCCTGGTGACACGCTCCTGGAAATCGACCGGCTCGCCGGCCTGGAAAAACCCGTCTCAGCCTCGCTGATCCTGCGGCGCGGCGAAGTCCTGGGCATCGCCGGCCTGATGGGCGCGGGCCGGACCGAATTGCTGCGCTGTATCTTCGGTTTGGATGCGGTGCGTCGCGGCCACATCAAAGTGGGCGCTTACCTCGGCCCCGCCTCGCCCGTGCGGCGATGGCGGCAGGGGCTCGGCATGCTGAGTGAGGACCGCAAACAGGAAGGGTTGGCCCTGTCGCTGAGCGTGGCCGACAATGTCACCCTTTCGAAGCTGGAAGGCTTCGGCCCGGCCGGTCTGGTTTTTCCCCGGCAACAAGCCGCCGCCACGCAAGGATGGATTGACCGCCTGGGCATTCGCTGTCGCGGACCCGAACAATCCGTCGGCGCCCTCTCGGGCGGCAATCAGCAGAAAGTCGCCCTGGCCCGCCTGCTTCAGCACGATGTCGATGTGTTGCTCCTGGATGAACCCACCCGCGGCATCGACGTCGCCGCGAAGGCCGCGATTTACCAGATCATTGACGAACTGGCCTCCGGTGCGCGCGGCCAGAAACCGAAGGCCATTCTGGTGGTGAGCAGCTACCTGCCGGAGCTCATGGGCATTTGCGACCGTCTTTGCGTCATGTGCCGCGGACAGCTCCGCGCCTCGCACCAGGTCCAGGAAGTGAGTGAACACTCCCTCATGCTCGAGGCCACGGGACAAGAAGGCTGAGGTTAGCCATGGATATTCGAAGTATAAAATCGTTCCTGGTGAAATCGCTGGTTTCCGACAGCGTAAAATTGGTGCTGGCCTTGCTGGCTGTTTTCTTCCTCTTCGTCGTCGCGGTTGGCGCGCAAAAAGGCCTGGCTGCCCGAGCTGAAAACCAAAAGGTATTGGCCGAATTAAACCAAGCCGGCGCGCCGGCGGCCAAACCAGCCGGGGACAACCGCCTCCAGGATCCTTGGCGCGAAGGGTGGGACGGCGCGATGCGTTTTCTCAGTGGGCGCAACCTGGAGACCATCGCCCGGCAAACCACCATCGTCGGCCTGGCCGCGCTGGGCATGACCCTTGTGATCATCGCCGGCGGCATCGATTTGTCGGTCGGCTCGGCCGTAGCCCTCGCCACGATTGTCATCGCCTGGTTCCTGGGCCGGATGCCTTCGCCATCGATCGCCGCCATCCTGGCGGTAGCCACGTGCGCGTTGTTCGGCCTGCTCAGCGGCCTGGCGATTACCCGGCTGCGGGTGGTGCCGTTCATCGTCACGCTCGGCATGATGTTGCTGGTGCGCGGCGCCGCGAAAGGTTTGTCGCACGAGCAAAAAATCGATGCGCCGGAAACGTGGCTCAACGGCCTGCTGGCTTCCCTGCTCCCCGAACAACGCTGGATGCTCGTGCCCGTGGGCGTGTGGGTGCTCATCGCCATGGCGATGGTTACCGCGCTGGTCCTGCGCTACACCAAGCTGGGCCGGCATGCCTTCGCCCTCGGCTCGAACGAACAAACCGCCCGGCTCTGTGGCGTCGCGGTGGACCGGGTAAAACTTGGCATCTACACCCTCTGCGGCGCGTTTGCGGGGCTGGCCGGCGTCATGCAGTTTTCGCGCCTCACGGTTGGCGATCCCACCGTGGCCAACGGACTGGAACTGGATGTGATTGCCGCCGTGGTGATCGGCGGCGGCAGCTTGTCCGGCGGTGAAGGCTCCGTGCTGGGCAGCCTGGCCGGCGCGCTGATCATGACGGTGATCCGCAGCGGTTGCTCGCAAATGGGCATGCCCAACTGGGTCCAGGAAATCATCACCGGCATCATCATCATCGCCGCCGTCGCCCTCGACCGCCGGCGCCATCGAAGAGCGGCCGAATAAAAGCCGTACTGCCATCTCCTTTTCCTGAAACGATTGTTTACCCCATGATTCTGCCACCCATGATTCTGCCAACAGCTTCATCCGTCCAACGGAAGCAGCGGCAGAATCATAAGTGGCAGAATCATAGGGGGGAGGGATGTAGCGGCTCTGCGGGGAGTGGCCTTTAGTTGTGGTTGTGGTTCCGCCACGCTGGGTAATCCGTGGTCTAAATTTCAAATATCTTTGGCTGGATTTTCTTGAATCTGTTTTTTTGTCGTGGATTACGCGGGCGGGCGGGTCCAATGCCACTAGCTTTTCAGACCGTGGCTGGGTGTGCCAAGTCCCGAAGGGACGGCTGAGAGCCACTACCTCAACCGTCCCTTCGGGACTCAACCGTCGATCCGTCCGCACCCAGCGTTGAAACGCTGGGCTATTCTCGTTCGTCCCTCCGGGACAAAAACACGGCCTCCGTCCGGCACCCGCAGCTCAAATCCTAGTGGCATCGGACAGGCGGTTTGCGCCTTGACCGAATCGGCTTCTACACCTTGACCTTCGCCAGCGTTTCAGCCAGTGATTTGGCCGAGTTTTGCAGGGCCAGTTTTTCCTTCGGCCA
>JADGRT010000024.1 GCA_017880715.1 Verrucomicrobiia bacterium
ATGGCCGCAGTGGGCGCCGCTTGTTGCTGGATATTCACGCCCACGGCAATCGTGCGCAGGGTATTGACCTGACACTGGGCTTGACGGCCGCTCAAGGTCGTGACTTTCGGGGCCGACATGACCTCGACGCCAGTCCGTTGTTCCAAGGCGCGTATCACCATGCGGAATTGCGGATCCGTCAGAATGCCGGTTAACGTGCCAACGGCAGGTCCGACATTTTCGTTGCGTAAACCGGCGGTCAAATTGCCATCGCTAGCCGCAGGGTACACCGTCCCAGGCCCGCCGCCGCCCGGGAAAATACCAGTTGGATTGCCCAGGGATGGGGGGGTTACAACCGAAGGGTACGAACCGCCCGAGGCTCCCACTTTGCCGCCGAACATGTTGACATTGCCAAGGTTCCAGTCAAAGCCAAGCGCCTTGTTATCGTCCTGGCCGATTTCCACGAACTTCACTTCAATAGTTACTTGCGGTGGCGCTTCATTGAGCGTCTGAATGGCCTGGTCGATGATGTCCAGTTCCTGCAAGGTAGCCCGGACATAGAGGCGTCCGAGGCGGTCGTTAAAGAACATCGTCCGTGCTGCCGTACCCGGGGGGTTTGCGGCGCCCGCCGCACCGCCGGCGCCTAATCGCCCAGCCGCACCACCGCCCTGCTGGCCGCCTTGACCGGTGGTGATGGTGCCGAAACTTATACCCGTAGCTGCCTGGAAAAACTGGCGCACCAAATCCTGAACGTCTTGCGTGAGTGTGGGAGTCGTCACATCGCGCAAACCGCCGCCACCGCCCATGCCGCCGCCGCCCATGCCGCCACCGCCCATGCCGCCGCCGCCCATGCCGCCGCCACCCATGCCGCCGCCGCCCATGCCGCCGCCGCCCATGCCGCCGCCGCCCATCATGCCGCCGCCGGCAACAAACACACGCGGGATGATCGTAGAGTCACCACCACCGCCGCTTTGACCACCGCCGCTTTGACCACCGCCGCCCATGCCACCACCGCCCATGCCGCCGCCGCCGCCGCCAATGCCACCGCCGCCACCGCCTTGCCCGCCGCCGATCGGCGAGATTCCCGAAACGCTCTCCAATCCTTGAAAGAAGGTATTGGGATCAACCTTGAAAACCCGGGTGTAAAGCTGTTCCGCCTCGTCGATGCGTTTGGTGAAGAAAACGGCGTATTCCTCGATCGAGTATTTGATTCCGTTAGGCAGGCCCGGGTCAGAGGCCACCTTGGTGATGACATCCAGCACATCGGCTAGGCGAAGGTTACGCAACGTGGGCTTCAACCGGACGGTAACGTTGTTCAAATCCACCGGCTCAGCCGGTGGGGCTTGTTGAGCGGGCAAGCCATCAGGACCCATCATGGGAGCGCCTGGGACCATGTCCGGCGGCGGCTGTTTCTCCATGTTAGAGCCGATCACGAAATTGATGCCCTCGCCTTTCCCACTCGCATCCTTCTTCGGATCGCGCAACTGCGACTCTTCACTAAGCCACTTGACGACCTCGCTCAGCGGCAGCCCGTCAAACACCGGGGTTTCCTGAATCACGATGCGGTTCAGCTTGTCCTGGATCGCCTGCCGGCCGGGGCCGGTGTAAATAAGATTCGTGCGGGCGAAAATATTAGGGGTGGGGAGTTTGGCCGCCAGAGAGGGCGTGTTCCAGGCTTTTTGAATCTCGACAATGGCTTCTTTGGCGGCGATCCCGCGTTTACGCGTCTCCTGGCTGTAGCGTTCCTCGGAGATCAGTTCCAGGTAGTAGGTGGCAGCCCGATTATTCGGATCCTGCTTCATCGCCAGCTTTAACTTGGCGTCGGCCTCGTCGAGTTTGCCCAGTTCGAAGAGAAACCGGCCGTCCTGCACCAACGTGGCGGTGTTGAGGCGATTGGTCTGCACGTCGGGCAATTGGGCGAGCGTCTCCTTGCTGGGCATCCGGCCCTGCAAGGCCGCCAGTTGTTTGTCCAGCTTGCTCTTATATTGCAGCGCGGCGGTGTCAGCCGGATTGGCGGTAAGGACGTCCTTGACTTGCTGCAGCGCTTCGCTCAAGTCGCCGCGTCTTTCATACTGCTGCGCCAGCTTGAGGCGCACGCCCGACAGGCCGGTCAGCACCTGCTGGGTTTCCTTTTCGACGCCCACGTTGCTTCCAATGTCCTTGAGCATTTGCACCCCGGCGGTGTAAAGGGTGGCGGCGCCGGCCAGATCGCCTTTCTTTTGGGCGGTTTGCGCCTGCTGGATGGTTTGCCGCAATGTGATGGTCACTTCCTGACGGCGCACCGATTCCTCCTCCGCCTTTTGCGATAGCGCGGATTGGGCTGGGAGCGGCAGGGCGGGAGCCAGGGTCAACCACAAACCGACCAGGGCAGTTCGGGTCCACTTCTGATTTGATAATAACGCTGCTAACATAAAATTCGTTTTACGGTGCACCATGATACTTAATCGTTGTACGAATGCCACTCGAAGGGGTGAACAATACCGCTCCGTCCTTGGCTATGGCAACGATATTGTGCGTTTCGCCGGCAAAAGCCAGACGGTCGTTTTCCCGTTTTCGGAAAAAATTCTTATCCTCGGGATCATAACGGAAATCCGCTATATAACCGTCCACGCGTTTGTAGGGTTGGTCCTTGCCGAGGGTGACCGGCTCCTTCACATTCGTCACCTCCAGCACGAGTTCGGTGGGATTCTCCGGTTCGCCCTTGACCTCGCGCAGGGTGAACTGCTCTTTTTTATCCCCCGCCACCGCGAAGACAGGCATCGCCCGGCGCAGGGCCGAGTTGGTGTCCGCCTCGCGAGTCAGCGTCAGCTTGTAGCGCAGTTTATCGGCCTGGCCGGTGACGCCATCGTAAGCCAGCACAAAGTAAAGCGGAGTGATGTTGGTGATGATCAGCGCCTGCGGTCCCAGGCTTCTTCCGGATTCGTTTTTCATCAGCGTGCCGTTGGGTTTGCGGATCCAAAGCACCGGATTGAAGAGATTATGGCTGCCGGACAGGACGGTATTCGAGGCATTCTTGGACCGTTGCAAGGCCAGCTCGTCGGACTTTAGATCTTGCAATTTGGGCGCTTTGCCCTTCGCGGGAGGCGGGTTGATGGGAGTGGTGTCAACCTTCATGGGCAACAAGGCGGCGGCCACGGCCAGGCCCAGCAAGATCAAACTCAGCAAGACTTTCTCGTAGTGGTTTTTTAGAAACTCCATTGCATCAAATGAGCAGATTATTTGGCGGGTTTGTTGCGGGCTTTCCCCAACGGCCGCACCACTTCAATTAAAATCGAAACCCGCAACGCCTTTTCCTTCAGCACCGTGCCCGGTCCCCGCCCCGCGCCCGTCGCGGGCGTTGGCTGAGCGACCGGCGGCGGCGCGGCCTGCCGCTGGGGAATTCCATAGCGACTGGATAACATTCTTGGATCCCGGCCATAACGGCCGGCCATCGTCATGACGGCCGACGTCTCCACCTCCGTCACCGGGGCATCCGCCGGCTCGACCCGAACGTTCCGGACGACGAAACCATAAGGCGACTGCGCCAACTTATCCAGGATCGCGGCCAGCTCGGCCGAGGCGCAACGAAACGTAAATTCATAAGGATAGAGCAACGCCACTTTATGGGTGGTGATATTCTTGCTGCCCAGGTAATCGCCCGGGTACTGGGTCAGACCTTGATTGTTGTCGTTGGCGGACACCGGCGAGCGGCGCACGCTCATCAACTCGTATATGTGGGCCTCGAACAGCACTTGCGTCAGCGCCCGGATATCGGCCAATTGGGCGTTGAGCGGCGCCAGGCTGGCCGCTTCGAATTGCATCAGCGGACGCTGCACCGTGAAGGAAAAGCTGCAATTGGCGGGCAGCGTGACCCCGCTGGTTTTGGCCTGCTTCGACAATTGGTCAATCGTGGTTTCGAGGAGCACTTTGAATTGTCCGACCGAGGCCAATTCCGGCACGGGCACCACCTGGAAATGATTTTCGGCCGTCTGCAACAGCGCCTGCAGCCGCTGCTGTTCCTGTTTGATCAGCTCGATATTCTCCTGGCTGGGAAACACCTCCGCCTCCAGCAGCGCCTGCCGCGTCTGCTTGCGCTCTTCCACCTGCACGGTAATCTCCATTTGCGCCGCCACCCGGGAATAGAGATAGAATCCCGCTCCGCCCAAAAGGGCCAGCGCCACGATCCCGCTCAACACCAGCGTCACATTCTGTTTAAGCCATTGCATACTAGATCTTGATGGGGCGCTGCAGTTTGAGGGTGACTTCGAAGTTGAAGGTGATGGAATCCTCCGGCTCGTTGAGGGGGCCGACGACCGTTTCCTTGGGGACGAAGAGTTGGGTGCGGGCCTGCAATCGCTGGAGGAAAATCGCCGCAATCCGGTTGTTGGCCGCCGGGGAGAATGTCTTCAGATTGACCGCGTTGCAGGTGATCCTGATGGTATTGATTTCGTTGGTTGGCGAGGGCGTGGCGGCCCCTTCGGCGCCGGGCTCCACCACCGCCACGGGCTCGGCCTTGGGCATCAGGCCGTATCTTATCATCATGGCCTGACTCATGGCGGCGCGGGCGACGGGCGCCTCCGCCGCCGCCGCCGGCGCCGCGGCCGCGGCCCAATCGGGCGTGATGGGCAGAAATTTTTCAATCCAAATGCCCGTCTTCAACTCGCGATTGTTGCCCTTGAGCGCGGCTTCGGATTGCGCTTCCGTCTCCATCAGCGTGGCCCGCAGTTCGGTCAGCAAATCGATCCAGAAAAAGCGGTCGCCGGACCAGTTCGCCAGTTGATCCAACTGCTCCCGGAGCTGCTTGCGCGCCGCCAATTCTTTGTCCAGCTTTTCCTTCTCGGGCTGCAAGCGGGCGATCTGTTTATCCAATTCATCGCGTTGGGCCTCTTTGTACGACACCACTTTCTGATCGTAGAACCACCCGACGGCGAAGAGCCCCAGCACCAGGCTGGCCACGGCGGCGATGAAAAACGGTTTTTTCTGATTGAACTGCTGCCGCTTGCGAATGGTCTTGGGCATCAGGTTCAATTCGATCGGGCACTGCGCCAGGTTGCGCAACCCCAATCCCACCACTTCGCCGAGCGAGTGCGCCACCTTGGCCAGTTCCTCGAGATTGACGGACGGGTCGATCTGCACATTGCGCAGCGGATTGAAATACTCGACCGGGAGATTCAGTTTTTCGGAAAAGAATTGCGCCGTGTAGGCCATGATCGAACCGCCGCCGGCCAGAAACAACCGCACCGGCGCCGAACCGCCCTGTTGACCGCGATAAAACTGGATCGACTGGTTGACCTGGATGTGCAGCCGGGTCATGACCTGGCGGGCCATCTTGGAAATCTGGGCCTGTTTGGGATTTTCCGGCTCCTCGTAAGCCCCGCCCAGGCTCACAAAGCCTTCGGCAATCTTGAATTTCTCGGAAGCGGCAAAACCCATCTTGGCTTCGGCGGCGAATTCCTGCGTGATCGAGTTGGCCCCGATGTTGATGGTGCGGGAGCTGAACTTGCCCTTCTCGAAAAAGAGGACGTTGCTGGTCTTGGCGCCAATGTCCAGGAGCATGCTGCAGCCATCCAGATCGGGATAATTATAGCGGAACGCGTTGCACAGGGCGGCGGGAGAAACATCCACCAACTGCAACCGCAACCCCGCCGCGTCGGCGGTCTTGAACAAGCCCTCGACAATGTCGCCTTTGATGGCGACCAAAAACACCTCCAGTTCGCCGGTGGGGGTCGTGCCAATGATCTGGTAATCCCAAACCACCTCATCGAGCGGGAAAGGCACGTTCTGTTGCGCCTCGTATTGGATGATCTGAGTCACCTTCGAGGTGTCCACCGGCGGCAGTTTGACGAACTTGGAAAAGACGTGGAAGCTCGGGGCGCAAACGTTGGCATTACGAGCGCCAAAAGGCCGTTCGGCGGCCAACTCCTGCAGGGCTTTGAGCAGCACCCGCTCCCGCGCCGAATCCTGCGAGCCTTCCAGCCCCAAGGGTTTGAATCCAAACTGCTTGAGGCTCAAGGCCCCCGCCTCGGTCAGTTCAAACTCCGCCAATTTGAGGCTGCCCGCCCCGAAATCGAGGCCCAAGAATGACTTCGCATTTGACATTTTACTTTACTTCACTTTATCCGCTTCCCATGAACCATCAGGTGCCAGTTCGGCACCCGGAACGGTGGAAATAGGCGGACTGGTTAACAGAATTACCCGGAGAGGGTCAAACAGAAAAAAACCCTCGCGCTACGAATTCCTCCGCCTTCCCGCCGGTTTCCGAGCCTTCGCCCGGTCCAAAATCCGGTTTCTAAAAAACTCAATCGTTTTTCCAAGTCCTTCCGGCAGAGTAACCTGCGGTTTCCACCCCAGCCGGGTGCGCGCCCGGCCAATATCGGGCTGGCGCTGCCGCGGATCGTCTTGGGGAAGCGGTTTAAATATTATTCGACTGCGCGATCCCGTCACCCGGATGATCTCCCGGGCGAACTCCATTATGGTAATTTCCTGTGGGTTGCCCACGTTCACGGGCTCGCTCACCTCGCTCAT
The DNA here is from genome assembly GCA_017880715.1 of Verrucomicrobiia bacterium. GTDB lineage: Bacteria > Verrucomicrobiota > Verrucomicrobiia > Limisphaerales > UBA1319 > JADGRT01. The sequence continues at coordinate 6,484 of JADGRT010000024.1, forward strand.
CATCAACCGGTAAATGCCATCCATCAAATCCGAGCAGTAACAAAAACTCCGGGTCTGGCGGCCGTCGCCAAAGACGGTCAGCGGCTGGTGGCGCAACGCCTGGCTCAGGAACGCCGGCACCACCCGGCCATCGTCGAGCCGCATCCGTGGACCATAGGTGTTAAAGATGCGCACCAAGCGCGTCTCGATTCCGTGTTCGCGATGGTACGCCATGGCGAGCGCTTCCGCAAATCGCTTGGCCTCGTCATAGCATCCCCGCGGCCCGATGGGATTGACATTTCCCCAGTAGGTTTCCGGCTGAGGATGCACCAGGGGATCGCCATAGACCTCCGAAGTTGAGGCCAGGAGAAATCGCGCGCCCTTGTGCCTGGCCAGGCCCAGCGCCTTATGCGTTCCCAGCGATCCCACTTTCAAGGTCTGAATGGGCAGCTCCAGGTAATCGATCGGGCTGGCCGGCGACGCAAAATGCCACACGTAATGCACCGGGCCGTCCAGAAACAGAAACTCGGTCACATCCTGCTGGATGAACTTAAATTGGGGATTGCCCCCCAGATGGGCAATGTTATTGACCGTGCCGGTGACAAAATTGTCGATGGCGATCACCCGGTGGCCGCGCGCCAGCAAAAAATCCACCAGATGGGAGCCTAAAAACCCGGCGCCTCCGGTTACCACGGAAACCGGGTGCGAGCCTAACCGGGGCTGTTGCTTGCTGGACGGCATTTTGGAATTAGAAAATCGGTTGCTGGCAGCCGCTATTTCGCCCCGGCACCCATCAGTACCACCGGGATGGTCTTGCATAAGATTTCCAAATCCAGCCATAGCGACCAGTTATCGATGTACTCCAGATCCAGGCGCACCCATTCTTTAAAATCCGTCAGGTTATTGCGGCCCCTGATCTGCCATAAACAGGTCAAACCGGGTCTCACGCTCAACCGGCGACGATGGGCCAAATCGTCAAAACGCCGAACTTCATCCACGGGCAGCGGTCGCGGTCCTACCAAGCTCATTTCACCCCGCAGCACGTTAACGAGCTGCGGAAATTCATCCAAGCTCCACCGCCGCAGCCACCGACCCATGCGTGTAATGCGCGGATCATTGGTCACTTTAAACACCGGACCGCTCATTTCATTAAAGGCTTCCAATTCCCGCTTGCGTTGCTCCGCGTCCGTCACCATCGAACGGAACTTCAACATGGTGAAAGGTTTGCCATTCAAACCGCTGCGCTGTTGCCTAAATAAAACCGGCCCCGGCGACGTCAGCTTGATAATCAGGGCGATTATGAGCAATAATGGTGCCAAAATTAACAGAAAAACAAAGGCCCCCAGGACATCGATGACTTGCTTGGCCACGGCCTGCCAGGACATTTCGGGTGTGGAACGAAAAACCAACATGGGCCGGCCGTGGAATTCATCCAGGGTCGTCCGAGAAATCTGGGTCTGGAAGAAATCGGCCAGCAGCCAGACCTCCACTCCCTCCAGCTCGCAGACCTGGATCGCTTTCTCAATCCGGCCAAACAGGGTGTGCTTGGCATTCACCAGCACCGCGTTGGCGGAGTGCTCATGCACCAAGTTCACCAGATCTTCGATGGGCACTTCGTTCAGATTAACTACCGCCACCACCTCCACGTCATCGGCGCCATCGACTTTCAGTTCGGCTTTCAATCGATCCACATCGGCGTGGGTGCCGGCCACAATCACGTGCCTTTTCATCTGCGCCTGCCCGACCTTGCTCCGCAGCCAGCTCCGCAACAATTCCTCCTTGCACAACACCACGATGAAGCTGACAGGTCCGAACAGAATCACGACCGACCGGGCGAGCTGAACCCGGAGTAAAAACATCACCACAATGACCGCCATCACCATCAGGGTGCAGCCCTTGAGCAAATCCCAAATCAGCCAGCGGCGCGAGGTGATCAGCGGACGGTTATAGAATCCCTGGTACTCCAGCACCAGGAAAGAGAAGGGAATAATCAGGAGATAGAGCCAAAGGAATTCTTCGAAAGGCTGGATCTCCGCCGTGCCCCCGAACACTGCAATCTGCGACCGCGACCGAATCAGGTGCGCCAGCCAAAAACTCAAGGCAAATAACCCGGCGTCCATCAGTTTTTGAATCTGGGCGTGAATCTGTCGTTGGCGACGCAACATGTTTAAATGGCACCGGCTCGTTCCGGACAAACGGTCCGGCCTATAAATCAACGCTCGGCAGGGGCAACCGCATCCCCTTCATGCCCCACCGGAGCCGCATTCTGCCGCGAAACCTCGCGCCGGTAAATAGCAATCTCATCGGGACGCTGCTTTTAAGGGCGAACCCGCGGTTTCTTGAAATTCCGGAACCGCCGCCACCAACAGCCTGGTCATCCGCGCCAGGGTGGCTTCCTCCTGTCCGGGCCGGCAGGTTGAAAAACAACTGACATAAGCCCAGCGTTGCAGGGTCCCAGTCGTCAAAAGGTTTTTAGCCATCCACCACATCCGCTGTCCGTGATCGGCCGTCAATGCCTGGTCGGCCACAAACCAGAAGAGGTAGAGGGCGCGGGACTTCACCACCTCGCCGTTCTCCGAGCGCACCTCCTTCGAGGCCAGAAACTTCATGACCGGCAAGGCGTAGGGATGCGGGCGCTGGATCGGAAGGCTGATCGGCTCCTTCTGCTCGATGCGCCAGCCCTGGCCGACCAGACAAAACTCCGGTTTATGGATGCTGGTGCGATCCGTGCCCATCAATACCACGGTGATCTGGGCGTAATTGGTCGCGCCTTGCTCCACGTTCCAATACAGGCGCCGGGAAATGCTGGTATCCTGGGGCAAGGTCTGCTTTTCTTCCGGGGACGCCGCCAGGATCTCCGAGCGAAACTCCAGCACGCGTTCGGGCAAATCCAGCTTAACCCCCGGCCGCCCCAGTTTCTGATGGGCCTTCATCCAAACCAGGAAGACGCCGGCCGCCACCATCAGGACCAGCGCCAATCCAAACATCCATCCGGACTTGCCCTTCATGACCCGCCCTCCTTGGCCGGGCTTGCCGGCGTCTTATCTCGGATCGCGTAACCCAGTCCCAGCAGGGCCCCAAAAGCAGGCGCATAAGGCACCAGGCCCAGCCAGGAACTGTTATGCACGTAGTTGCCCGCCTCCTGGTTAAAGGCCTCGGCCGCCACGATGATCATGGTTAGACGGACGACATTGGCCAGCATGGCAACCGGGAGGGAGGCCAGGATCATCAAGCCCCGCTTGCACCAGCCGCGAAACATGACAAAGGCGTAAATCGAGCTGAACATAACCATCGCCGTCAAGCTGTGCAATCCGCTGCACGCCGCGGCCACTTCGTACTGATAGGTCAAGCGCTCGTTAAAAAGCCGGGTCCCATCCTGAATGACGTTGAGGCCTAAAACCCAATTGTTCAGCACCACCGTGATCTGGGTCGCCCCCAGTCGCAACGGAAAACTGAGCGGCTCGGAAAAAGCGCCCAGGGGAATGCAAAAGCCGAAAAGAAAGAATGGAAAAAAAGTCGCCTTCAGCCACGGCCACCCCCAGGCCAGCCCCGTCAAGCCGTATAATCCGACAAAGAAACCCGCCGTCGAAACGCGGGGCTGCTGCACCACATAACCCACTAAATGCAGGGCGGCGCCGGCCCCCACCAACCCCAACGCCGGCGGCCAGGCCCCTTTGGGCAATGGCTTCAACTCCGCTCGTTTCCACCAAAGCAAACCCAAGACCACCACCGGCACCAGCAACCCGTGGCCGTCCTCGGAAGCGGGCGCGGCATAGACATGGTACAGCCAACTGAAGAGCGAAGGCGAGTTGACATAGCCAAAAGTGGCGTTGCCCAGAAAATGAAACAAGCCCAACCAGGCCAGCAGCAATCCGACAAACCAGTTCCGATTGGGCAGGCTCTGCCAGCAAGCCGCCCACTCCACCCGCAGGGGCGGGCCGGCCGGCGTGTCGTTGCGTTTCTCATCAGGCATAGCTTGAACGTTCCGATGAGACACCACTTGACCGGACTTGCTCAATCAAATTCGTGCGCTACGAGCCTGGTTTCCCCGGCGCCAGCGGACTCCATCGCCTGCGACAGCCCGTGGATCACCCGGTCGGCGACCTGCGCCCAGTCATGCCGGGCTAATAAACGATCGGCCCACCCGGACAATTCGGCGGGCGTCACGGCCAGCGCCGAATTGAGCGATCGCCGGAAGGAATCATAACGGTCATTGGCAAAAGCCATTCCCACGCCTCCCATCACTTCGCGGGTCGCGGGAAGATCGGAGTACACCGGGCAGGTTCCCGCCAGCACTGCCTCCACCGGCGGCATGCCGAACCCCTCGTAGGCGGAGAAATACAACAGGGCCTTCGACCGGCCCACCAAATCGCGATAGGCTTCCTCGGAAAGCCGCTCGTGCCGCTGCCAGCCCGGCCGGTCCGGACAAACGACCCCGGCGGGGAACTGCCCGACCCACTCGATCCGGCCGCGATAGCCGGTCTCGCCTTGCCACCGCTCCACCTGGCGCACGGCCAGGCTGGTCAACTTATGCGGCCATTTCCCGGCCAGCACCACCACGGCTTCCTGTTTGACGGGCGCCGCCACCGCCGGCCGCTCAAAGCCGATGCCCGCGGTAACCAGCCGCGGCGGTGGCAGGCCCTGCTGCTTGGCCCAATGACGGATTTCCGACGCCGCAAAATCGCTGCTGGTGAAAACCACCCGTGCCGCGCGCAGCGTGGCCCGCAAACACCGCGGGAAATACCAGGCATCCGACCGGGGCAGCCGGCCCGGATACTCCCGCCGATAGAAAGCATGCATCGTGTCGTGGACATAGGCCGCCAACCGGCAAGGTGGCTTCGTTAAAAACGACCCAAATCCCTTCGGCAGGAACAGCCATTCATTGCCCGCCTGCCGCGCCGCCCGGTACACCCCCCACTGGTCCCACACCAACCGCGACCACCGTCCCCGGATGGCCCGGTCGCATCGCGTCACCACCGTTTTCCCGGACCGGGGTAGAATCCTCTCCACCGTCCGATTGCTCAACACCGTCAAACGCGCCACTTCCTCACGATCCGCCAGGTACCGCAGCAGATTCACCGAAAAATTGTAAATCCCAATGGACTTGGTTTGTGCGAAATTCTGATCGGCAATCGAATAGGTCAACCCGCATCGCATATTTTCCATGCTCTTTACCGACAACCCGCCCGCCTGGCAAGCCCAGCGTGAGAAAATCGGCTCCCCTCCCCTCGGGCTCATTCCACGGTTGACAGCCAGCCAAATACCGATAAAACACCACCAGGCAGGGGATGGCTCCCATCCTCCGTCTCGTCAACATGTACCTGGATCGATTGCTGAAAAATACGGACGATTTTTATCGCCAGACCCTGGCCACGCTGTTGGCGGAACGCCTGGTAGGCACCACGGATCGCATCCTGGTGGTGTGCGGCGGCCAGCATGACCGCGACGTGCTGCACGGCCTGGGCTTTACCCGGGTCACCCTTTCCAACCTGGACACCCGCATGGAGGCCGATGCGTTTGCGCCGTTCGAATGGAGCTTCCAGGATGCGGAGAAGCTGGAATTCGCGGATCAAGCCTTTGATTTCTGCCTCGAACATTCCGGATTGCACCACTGCTACTCGCCCCACCGCGCCCTCCTGGAGATGTACCGGGTGAGCCGCCGGGGCATTCTCCTTTTCGAACCGTACGACAATCTGGCCACGCGGCTGGGTTTGGCGCTCAACCTCGGACAGGAATTCGAACACGCGGCCGTTTTTTATAACAACCTGGTTTTCGGCGGGGTGCGAAACACCGCCATTCCCAATTACATTTACCGCTGGACAAAAAGAGAGATCATAAAAACGATTACCTGCGTTGGGCCGCACGGCCAGCCCGGTTTCCGTTTTTTTCACCAGTTGCGCGTTCCCTGGGCGCAGCTTAAGGGGCGAAAAAATCCCCTCTTCTTGTGGAGCGTCATCCTGGCTTGGCCGCTTTTGAAACTGTTCAGCCTGAGCTTCCCCGCGCAGAGCAATGGCTTCGCCGCCTTCATCCAAAAACCCAGCCTGCCCCGCGACCTGTACCCTTGGTTGTCCCTCGATGGCCAGCAACAGGTCGCCCTGAACCATTCCTGGTTGAACCAGCGATACCGGCGCTGAGCCCGCGTCCGGTCCGCCCTACGTGGGGCGGGTCTCTGACCTAATTACTTGACAGGCAGGGCTTCGAGTTTTTTGCGCACGACGTCGCTGGCCTCGATGGCCAGGGATTGATTCCAGGCTTCCCGCGCCTGCTCCCATTGCGTCAGAGCGGCGTAGATATCCCCCAGATGCGCCAGCAACGTCGCGTCCGGCTCGGTCGATAAGGCCACCGATTTCTTCACGAAATCCAGGGCCTTCCCCGGAACCCCGAGCTTAAACCAAACCCACCCGAGGCTGTCGAGGTAGGCGGCGTTGTCGGGCTCCAGCTTCACCGCCTGCTCGATCAGCGCCTTGGCCTCCTCGAGTCGCTCGCCCCGATCGGCCCACATGTATCCGAGGTAGTTCATCGCCTCGCCATGGTCCGGCTCCAGTTCGAGACATCGGCGAAAGGACTTCTCCGCCAGCGCAAAATCGCCTTTCCGCTCATAGGTGGAGCCGACTTGAAAATGGAAAAAAGCGTTCAGCCGTTGGGGATCGGTGGCGGCGGCGATGACCTCGGCGGCGGTAAAGTGCGACAAGGCCTGGTCGTATTTCTTCATCCGGTTGCAGGCCATGGCGCTGTACATCTCCAGGACAAAGTTCTGCGGAAACCGAGCCCGCGCCTTTTCCAGAATCGCCAGGGCTTCCTGAGGCTTATTCAAGTTGATCAGCACCCCGGCCAGCTCGTAATAGGCCGGTTGAAACCCCGGATCCAACAACATCGCTTTCTCGAGGTATTCCACCGCCCGGGCATATTCCTTGGTTTCGATCGCCAAACTGCCGAGCAGATAATACCCCTGCGGCCGGGTGGGGTTCTCCCGCACAATCGCCTCGAACTGCTCCAAGGCGCGTTTCTTGTCGCCGGAGCGCAGCAGGGTGTCCGTTAATTTCTCCCGGTTGCCTAAGAGCTGCGGATAATCCCGGACCAAAGCCAGGTACAGATCGGTCGCCTTGGCCAACTCGCCGGCCAGCTTGTAGCCGTCCGCCAGTTTTTGGCGCAACCAGGGTTCTTCCGGTTTGAAGGCAGCGGCCCGGTTCAGTAGTTCCACCCTGCGGGGCTTGGTGGGAATTCCCGCCTTTTCCAGGGGCGCCGAGTTCTGATAAAGGATTTCCGCCAACTCAACGAAGAACAGCGCGCCGGCCTCCGACTGCCGCCCGGCGCGGTCGAGCAACTTGACCACCTCCCGTTCCTGCCCAGCGGCCACGTAAAGCTGGGCCAGGTTTTGGTAAGCCAGCAGAAGCTGTGGATTCTTCTTTAAAGCGAGACGGTTGGCGCGCACTGCCTGATTGGTCTCCCCCACCAGCGCCAAAGCCGAGCCCTGCCAGGCGTTCACGAAACCCGTGGCCGTGGGGACGTTCGCCGCCTTGGATAGCAGCCGCAGAGCCTTGGCCGCTTGCTTTTTTTGAATCAGCCGCTGGGCCACCTCGACGACCAGGGATTCATTGGCCGGATCGGCCTCCGCGGACAGGCAATACTCTTCGAGGGCAGCCTCGAAGTCCTGGTCAAGCTCGTGCAACATCCCCATCGAGAAGTGAGCCTGGGCTTGCACCAACGCTTCCTCGGCGGCATCCGCCGGTTCGGCTCCGGAAAGGTCAACCGATCGACGGGTCGGCGCCGGCGCGTCGGGAGCCGTGCCGGCGGGACGCGAGCCCGTGACACATCCATGCCCCAGACCGGCTAGCACGAGAACCAGGATCAACCCGGCGACAACACGGCCATTCATGACTATAACAACTCGTCACCGAAAACAGCGCAGCCCGGAAACCGGGCTGCGCTCGGCGATCGAACGCGGTCAACCTATCACGACGAGACTACTTCTGCCAGGTACGCTTCTTATGGCGGTTCTGGCGCATCTTCTTGCGGCGTTTATGCTTGTTAATCTTTGCTTTTCGTCGTTTCTTTAATGATCCCATAACAGTTCGGATTTCTCTTTTTCAGTATACCAGCTTATTGAGCGGGTATTCAATGATTCCCTCGGCCCCCGCCGCTTTTAGCTGGGGTATCAACTCGCGCACTACATGCTCGTCAATGATGGTTTCCACGGCCACCCACCCCGGCTGACTGAGCCGGGAAACCGTTGGATTACGCAAGGCCGGCAAATTTTGCAACAACTTTGGCAGGTTCTTTTTCGCAATGTTCATCTTCAAACCCACTTTGGTCTCGGCTTCCAGGGCGCCTTTGAGCAACATCGCCAGCACTTCTATCTTCCGCCGTTTCCACTCGTCTTTCCAAGCGCGCCGATTGGCAATCAGCCGCGGGGTGGACTCCAACAAGGTATCGACAATCCGCAGGTGGTTCGCCTGCAAGGAGGATCCCGTCTCG
>JADGRT010000025.1 GCA_017880715.1 Verrucomicrobiia bacterium
TGCGCCGCAGCCGACAAAACCCGTTCCCACTCAGGCAGCAAGTCGTCCTTCGGCATAATGCTTCCAAAAGTGATAACGTTGGGCATGCGGATCCGCCACATGGGCGCGACACACCTGCAAAATCTTTTCCAGAAACGCTTGGTCTGCCAAAACCGCCCGGCGTAATTCCTCCCAATCCTGGCGACGACCGCGCGCAATGACATCGTCAATGGCGGCCAGAGTCAGTTTCTGGTGGTTAAGGTGTCGGTGCGTCATAAAACCTGCGTGATTCCGCCGGATTATTACGTTCAATCCATGAAACCACTATAGTCATTCTGCTAGCCTGTCGGAAAAAGTCAACACCACTCCGGCTCGCCCAATGGGGACGCGCATTTGTGGCATGATTCCCGATGCCGGTGGCTCACTATTCCGGGATATTCCCTTGATCACGGATTAATCGTGTTCGGCGCTTTGGGTGGCATCGTGTAATAAACTCACGTCCATCGCGCCGAGTCTTGCGGTCAACTCTTCTTCTGATTTCGGCCACGCGATGGCGCGGCGCACGCGGTCGAGGAGTAATAAATTATGCGAATCAGTGACGCCCGAACATCGGTTTAGTTCAACGTTCGATATGCGCCGAGATTGCGGCTCCACACCAATTTTCGGGCCAGGTCATAACCGAACACGCTCGGCTGGCGCAAAGCCAAGTTCAACTCGGCGCTCCGGCGGCCTTGCCAAATGGGCGCGGTCAGCGGTTTCAATGCCACTGGGATTTGAGCCATAGGTGCCGCACGGAGGCCGTGTTTTTGTCCCGGAGGGACTCTTGGAAATAGCCCGGCGTTTCAACGCCGGGTGCGGACGGATCGATGGTTGAGTCCCGAAGGGACGGCTGAACTGGCGATTCTCAGCCGTCCCGTCGGGACTTGGCACACCCGAACCCCAGTCCCAGCGTTGAAACGCTGGGCTATTCTCAGGCATCCCTCCGGGATGAAGGCATTGAAATCCTAGTGGCCCGTTCAGCGCCCCGGGTAGCGCAGGCGCAACGAATAAAGGGAGGTCCGGGCGGGGATGAAAAGCGTCTTGCGGTCGGGGCCGCCGAAGACCAATTGCAGCGGCCGTTCCGGCACCTCGAGGGTATCAAGGAGCTTGCCGGTGGGACTGTACACGTAAATCTGGCCGGCGGCGATATACACGTTGCCACGCGAATCCACCGCAACGCCCTCGCCGCCTTGCTCCGCGAAAAGGCGGAAGTTATCCAGGCTCCCGTCCGGGTTCACGTCCGCAGCCCAGGTGGTCAGGTTAGCTTCATCGGTGACAAAAAAAGTTTGACCCGGCGTGGCGGGGGCGAGGCCGAAGGAGCGAATTTGCGGACTCGATTTAACCCCCCAGCTCATGGCTCCGCTGAGAAAGTCCGCGCCGGCGGGCAGAATGGTGGTTCCGTCAGGCGAGACGAAATGGGCGGTCGGATGAGCGAGGGAGTCGCGGTTCAATCGCCAATCGCTGACGGGCAAATAGAAGCTCTTCCCCGCCTGGGAGGCCACGGCTGCGGGTTTTAGCAACTGGTTGGTGTTTCCCGCTGGCATGCTATAAACGGTGCCCTTGCCTGCATAGGAAACGAACATCAGGTTGCCTGCCCGGTCGATGGCCAAGTTGACCGGCTCGGGCGGGAGATTGCTGACGGTGGTGAGTTGGCGGGATAAGAAATGCCAGCGAAAAAGGCGCTGCATGTGCGCGTCAACGAAGAAGAAGTCGCCCCGCGGGTGGGCGGCGCCGCCGGAGACGTTATAGAAACCACCTGCGAGCTTCTCCATCTTCGCGCCCGGGGCAACCACCGGCGAGGATCTGGCGGCGGACTTCGGCTTGGGCGCCCGACCCGTGAGATCAAGCCAGGCGAATTCGCGCTGGCGAATCTCGACGTTGTGGGTTTGATCGAACACGGCGGAGTCGAAGCTTACCTTGCTGTTGCTGTAGCAGTGCAGGTTGCGGAAACGGATGTCGCGCGAGTTGGAAACTTTGACCGCCCAGGGGAAGGGTTGATAGGTGCTGATGACGCGGTAAATGTGGAAGTTGGCGAGCGTGATGTCGTGCGAAGAATCAATTTCCAGCGGCAGGGCGAATCCGCCTTCGCCGCGCTCTTCTTCGGTCTGCAAGGCATAGAAGCGCCAGTGGGCTGCGTTGCGGATCTGCACTTCGTAGCGAACATGGTGCTCGCTGGACATTTCATAGACGCGGCCTTCGGTTTCGGTATCGGAGACGAGCATGCCGGCCTGGGCAAATGTGGAGGGTGTCCAGATATCGAGGAATGTGCCACCGCCGCCATCGGTGACCCAGAGGCTGGGATGCTGGCTATCCCAGCGGCGATTGGGGTCGGGATCGGCGGTGTGGGTGTTGTTGTAAGGATTCTCGCGGGATCCGTCGGGTTTCATCGTGCCGTGGCCACCGAGGAAGCGGACATCGTTCATCATCGAGGTGGCGCCTGCCTTCCAGAGCGCCGCGACCGCGCGCGGATTACTGCCGCTCGTGTAAAGACCGAGACCGATGACGATGTTGCTGCCGCCCTTGGGCGCTTCGAGCAGGGCTTTGGGTCCGCCCACGCCTTGATAAGCCGGCGTGCCATCCGGCAGGATGATTTGCGTCGCGCCAGGATGGAGGGCGATCAACACGGTGTCGGGCCGCAATGTCAGCGTGTCGCGAACAATGTAGAACCCCAAGGGCAGATAGATGGCGCGGTGGTTCGCAATGGCTTTCTGGATGACTTCGGTGTCATCAGTGACGCCATCGCCTTTGGCTCCAAGATCGCGCAGGTTCACCCAGGAATCGCGGGCGGGCAGGTCTGGCAGATCGGAAGCGATGGGTGCCGGGATGGCAGCAACCGCGGCGGCATCGAAGAGGTCTTTTATCTGTGGCTCAGCGCCGATATCGGAATAGTGGAGCCCATGGGAGAACGTCCTCACGACATAGTTATCCGCCGGGGCAACAAAGCGTTTTCCGCTGTCACGCAGGGCGGCGAAGATGGGCACTGCGCGGCAAGACACGCCTTCCATGTTGATCTCATTTCGCGGATTCTTTTCGACACCGAAGACGAAGGCCGGGCCGGAGATTTCTTCCAGGCGGGCGTCCTTGATCCAAAGTTCGTCGGCCCACCCGGGCTCGATGGCGACCGCCGTGGGCACGCGCCGGAAGCGAGGGCGAATGAGCGTAAGTCCCGCTTCATGTTCGAGAATGGCCGCCTCACGCTGGCCTTCAAAAGAAGAATCAATGACCGTGAACTGCCAGCCGGGAGAAGGCTTCGACGTCCAGATGGCGTAGCGGCCGCCGAAGAAACGCGCGTCTTCGACGACATTCCCAGCTTCGTGAATGGCGGCCAGAGCCGGTCCGAGCTGGAAGTCAACGTGGGCGATGAAGCAATGCTGGGCGTAGCGGGCGCGCACGGCGACGGCGCCCGAGTTGCCGTCCCCAATTTCGATATCAACATTTGACAGCGCGGAATAAAAAGTGCCGGGACTGGCGTCAGGGACTGGCGATTTGGCGGCTTCCGCAGCGCGTTGTCGGCTGCGGCCGAAACCGGGGCGACCGCCCGCGAAGAAGAGCATCACTTTTTCCTGAGCCGCATCCTGAAAGCCCGTGGTGTTGGCGGGAAGGACGATAACCGGCCGCGTGGCGCCGTAGCCGATCACGCGGATGCCGGGCCAAAGGTAAAGCGTGTCGGTGATGCGATAGCGGCCGGGCGCGAGAAAAACGATTCCCTGGCCAGTGGTTTCTTGGACTTTATCGATGGCTTGCTGCAAAACGGCGGTAGCGTCACCGCCTGCGGGGTCGGCAACATAAATGGCCTTGGGATCCTCCAGCCGCTGTGAGTAATAGGACGCCGACCAGGTGGGTAGCGCAGTGGCGAGGAAAACCACCACCCAGGCAAGCGATGTCAATCGACGACGGTTGGGATTTTGCTTCGGGTAGGCAATTAAGGGGAAACCTGTGCGAGCGGATCGTTTACCGTGTTTTGTCATGCCCCACAGACTACTCGAGCCAGAAGAAACGTCGAGTCTGAACGGATCGGCTGTTCGAGCCGCCGGAAGGGAATCGGAAAGTAGAGGTGCGCCCGGCTGAAGTTTCGGAAAGCGCGTTTCATGAATCGTGGGCAGCCAGCAACGCCTCGTAGATCGAAAGATCGCTTTCGCTGAAGCAGCAAAAGATCACGTCAAGGTTCCCCGGATGTTGCGTCACAAACTCGCGGGTGGCCCTCACCGCGACGGCAGCAGCTTGATCGATAGGATAGCCGTATACTCCCGTGCTGATACATGGGAAAGCAATCGATCGAACCGTATGAGCAACTCCCAAACGCAACGACGAAAGATAACAGGACGCCAGCAGCGCTGCCTCATTCGAATGACCCCCGCGCCAGACGGGCCCGACCGTGTGGATCACGTGCTTCGCTGGCAGCTTGTACCCGCCAGTGATCTTCGCCTGCCCGGTCGCGCAACCGCGCAGTTCCCGACACTCCGTGAGCAAATCAGGACCCGCCGCGCGGTGAATTGCGCCGTCCACACCGCCCCCGCCGAGCAGCGAGGAATTCGCCGCATTCACGATCGCGTCAACCGCCAGTTTGGTGATGTCGCCCTTGATAGCTCGGATGGTGCTCATGGTTTTTTTCGTGGATGCCTAATTGCCTTCAGGCTTCACCGTGGTGGCCTGCGGACTGGCGGGCACGGCGAAACTACCGATCGGATCCGGGTGGCTTGGATCGAAGGGCGGCACATTGTCTGCCGGTTTAGGCGACTTTCCAGTCGCCTGTCCGAACACCGGACTGGAAAGTCCGGTGAACCGGCAGGCTCGAAAGCCTGCCCTACAACGTTCAAGGACACGAATCACGCCCCATTGCTGGAGGCGCCTGCCACCCAGGAAACCAGCCGGCGAAATGACCCAGTTACTTTGCGATTTCATAGCGATGCGTGCCATCGATAAATGAGCGGTTTCGTTACGGCTTCCTTCGCCCGGATGCCACCAGTTTGAGAGGGCCCATCAAACCCGCCGGAATGGGTTGGATCAGGTTCATGTCTTGCGGTTGGAACCGGTCGCCAAAACGGGCAATCAAATCCCGGTACAAAGTCCGATAATCCGGGATCGGTGTCTGGGACATTTTATTGACGGCGAGGTTGGCGACCTCGATCCGGATTTCGTTCTCGCCACGCTGCAACAGACTGGTCACCTCGACACGGTAAGGCGGACACCAAACAGAGCCAGCGCGCGTGCCGTTCACAAAAACCACCGCTGCCTCCCGCACCGGAGCCTCGAGAAGGGCGTGAAAGCGTGGCTCCCCTCTGCCGCGTTCGCCGGCGGCCGCCAGCGGTCTGCCTTCGCCGAAATCGATCCGCACCTCCAGGCTGGCATCGAGCATTTCCGCGGGCACCGTCACTTGCTTCGCATAAGTGGCCACGCCGGAAAAGGTGCGGGTAGCTTCGTTATCGGTCCACGAACCCAACTTGTCCACGATCACGGGTTTGGCGTCCGAGCCGAACGAGACCCTCCAACCGCTGCTCAAATCGAGAGTGGGCGGCGGCGAAATCGCCGGTGCGGCGGTTGCCCGAGCCGGCACGGCGCGCTTCGTGAAGACCAGCAGGCTCGAATCATAAGGCTCCAGGCTGACGGTGACGGCCGTGCTGCCCGCCGAGGTTGTCATAACATCCGCCGGCCGGATGGTTCCAGTCAGCGGGTTCCACCACTCGGGGTTCAAGCCGGCCACGCGGAAGGTGGCCTTGACGCTCTTGGGCGTGTTGCCGGTGTTGGCCAGAAAAAAGATTTCGCCGGCATCGGTCCGGCGGTGGACGAAGCCGATCGGGGGCGCGGCTGGTTCAAACTTGACGTCCGGCGGCAGCCGTTTGGCAAGCGTCTCGCCGAACTGGTTTTCATCCGGAACGAATATACCTTTGGCGTCCGGTCCTTCGAACAAGCGCCGCGCCAGATCGCGAACCGCTTGCTGGTCTTCATCGGAGGCTCGGAAACCTGGCGCCTTCGAGGGCATGCTCCGCGTTGCGATTAGGATGCCGCCACCTTTCACGAACTGCTCCAGCTTGCGCATTGTTTCGAGCGGCATGCGCTCGACTCCGGCCAGCACCACGACCTTGAATTTCACGTCACCGAACACCAGGGCGCCACCGTCCACTTGCCCGCGCCGTTCGAGCAGTTGGTCGTCGAAGAAATCGAGGTTGTAACCCGCCTCGAGGATTTGGGGAATGATCGTGCGGCCCAACCGGCTGGAGACGGCGGCATTCATGGCGACTCGTCCCGGCGTGAAGCTGGACCAAGCGTCGCTATTAGCCAGGTAAAGCGCCACGTCATTGGCCGGCTGACCCTCGCGCATCATGGCGCTGACACGCTGGAGGTATTTCGCCACGTCGGGCATGACCAGCCACCAGGGATTCTTTTCATTGAACACTGCGGAAGCGTAAAAGCGCCAGCCAGGATACTCCACGCCGGGCGGCGTGTAGGGCCAGCCATGGCCGATGAGCTGGTTGATTCCCTGGAGGAAATGCCGATCCGCTTCGGCCTTCAGATCCAGGGGGCTCGCTCGGAACACGGGCGAATGAAGCCAGGTCCACGTCTCGGAGCTCGTCACCGGCTGTCCCAGCAGGTGGCTGGCCGAAGCCGCCCAGCGCGACTCGCGGAACTCGTTCCACTGGTAACCTTCGCCTTCGGGCAAGTCCGCGCCGGCATAGCTGTAAAGCGCTGACGGTGGCGTGCCATAGCCTTGAAGGCGAAACCGCGTGCCCTGCGCTTTGGCCCATTTCTGGAAGGCGGCAATAAAGTGGTCGTTGAAAACCTCGGTTAGCGTTTGGCCCCAATCATGGCGAATGTCCGCGGTCTGCGGGCCGACGTTGTTGAACAGGGCGGGCAGCCAGGGCCTCAGGTCGTAGCCCCGGCGTTTTTTAAATTCCTCCAGGAAGTTGTCGGTCCAATCTTCACCGCCCACTTCCAGGCTGTCGCAGAAGATGGCATAGGGAGGATGGGGGCCGCAGGCCTTGACGGCCGGTTCGGCGATCTCCTGGATAAACTTGGCGATCACATTCGGGTTGTAGTGGTCGATCACAAAACCCTCCCCGCCATAGGCCGATCGCTTCACTTTCATCCCGGTCTGGCTGGCCACGAAAAAGGTGACCTGAGTTTGCCCAGCGAGATTCGCCGGAAGCTGGGCGGCCCGGTCGCGAATCTCCACTTCTTGAAACGGGAAGTCACCCGCCGGAGCGTTCGTCCGCGGGCCCAGAAAAGCCGCAAACACTTTTTCGCCCTCGCGGACCGGCGGTACGGAGACGCTGCTTTGACTTGCGGCGATCGGGACGTTGAGGGCGCGCAAGCGGCCCGCCGCCTCGCTGGCCGGAAACTGCGGTCCGCCGTAGGGCCAGCCGCTGCCCAGTGTCAGATCCAGCCGCAAGCCGAGCTCCTTCGCTTTCGCCGCGGTGAAAGCCAAGGCGGCGAGGAACTCCGGCGACATCAATTTAAGATTCTTGATTCCTGTCTTCTCGTCATCGAGGGCCAGGGGATAGGTTGATTGCACCTCGACGCCCCCAATGCCGCCTTCCTTCATGAACCTCATTTCGCGCTCGAGCTCCGGCTTGGTCACCGCCGGTCCGAACCACCACCAGCGCATCATGATCCGCGCCTCGTCCGGCGGCCGGTCAAAACGACCTTGGAGTTGATCGATGTCCGCGGCGCACCGCGGCGCCACGCCGAGCAGCAGGGCCGCCAGCCCGATGGCTGAGAGCGATTTTAATCGATGTTTCATATAGAGCGTTGCCTAAGTTCCCGCATTTCGGAGGGGCGAGCTCCGGGAGCCCCACTTCTGCTATTACTTCCTGGTCGTAATATTGGGATGGGGCGGAGCTTTCATGCCCTCCCCCAGATAGAATCCCGGTTGCGTGGGCTGATTATAGACCACATTCTGCCAGGCCACGCTCAACCGGTATTGCGGGTCATGCATCAAGGTGTAGAGACGGTGCTCCGTGGGCAGGGTGGTCGTGTAAATTCGCAGCTCCTGGTTGTCCACAGTCCGCCAAATGACTTCCTCCCGCCAGTCACCCAAAATATCGGCGCACAAAACCGGGGTGGCTTTGGATCCATTAATGGAGCTGCAGCCTTCGGCGGTCAGCAGAACCGTCTCCGAACTGTTTTCCCAATCCCATTTCGAGATGGTGTTGCGGTTCAGGAGTTCACGCAGCAGATCGCCATCCCACCAGACCGCAAAATTACAGGACCGGGGCGGCGTGCTGGAAATCAATTCACCCTGGCAGTTGAACAAACCCCGGGTGCCGCCGGCAACCCAGCATTCATAGCCTTTATGACGGGGATCAATATCCGCCGCCAGAGCCCGGCCGACATCGCCCTGGGACGGTTTTCCCCAGATGAGCCGCCCCGTTTTGGCATCCCGAAATTCAGATCCGGCGATGGCGGAGGGTTTCTCGTGGCTTTGGAACACTTCCAGACCCGGCCGGTCTGGATCCATGTCCGACAAATGCATGGCATCTCCATGCCCCAGGCCCGTGGCATAAAGTCCCTTCCCATCGTGATCGATCGCGCACGCCCCATAAATAATTTCGTCCTTACCATCGCCGTCCACATCGCCGACGCTGAGGTTATGATTCCCTTGCCCCCGATACGCGCTGTTCCCCGGCGTGCCATCGTCACTATCGAAAGTCCACCCGCGACTCAGTTTGCCCGCCCGCCAATTCCAGGCCGCCAGCACCGCCCGGGTGTAGTAGCCGCGACACATCACGAGACTCGGCCGCCGTCCGTCCAAATACGCGATGCACGCCAGGAAACGATCGACCCGGTTGCCGTAGTTGTCTCCCCAGTCACTAACCTTGCCTCGGGGCGGGATATAATTAGCGGTCACGAGCTCGGCGCCGGTCGCGCCGTTAAAAATGGTTAAGAACTCCGGCCCATCCAGGATGCGGCCGGTCGCCGGGTTGACGTAGTTGGCTTGGGCGTCGCCGATGACCTTGCCTTTTCCGTCCACCGTTCCGTCGGCGGTTTTACAGGCCACCTCGGCTTTGCCGTCGCCGTCCAGGTCATAGACCATGAACTGGGTGTAATGGGCGCCTTCCCGAATGTTTTTTCCCAAATGAATCCGCCACAAAAACGTGCCATCCAATTTGTAGGCCTCTAGGATGGGCGGATCGGTCATGCCATTTTGAGCATTATCCCGGCCTCTGCCCGCCTGATGAAGGACGATTTCATACTCGCCGTCGCCATCCAGGTCCCCGACGGAGGCATCGTTGGGCGCATAACCCGCGGGCGTCTTCAGCGGAATGGAGAGGTACGGCCGGGCCGGCGCCTGGGCCGGCAGCTTGAAAGGAGCGCTGGCCGTCTGTTCCCGGCCGTTCAACACCGGACGAACAAAATAGGCGCTGGGCTGTTCCAGGCTGGCATGGAGGTCCGTAAAACTGGTTGACCGGGTCAAGACCTGCTGGTTGAGCTTGAGGGCCGCGCCGCTGCCCGTAACCCGATAAACATTGAAAGCCACGTTGTCCGGGTCCGTTCCGAGCAGCCGCCATCCCAGGTAAACCTTGCCGTCGCCCTGGTGAATAGCCACCAACCCCCGCCCGAGCTTCTCCATCTGGCGCGGCGCCCTCCCCCGCGCCACCGCCAGCTTGGCCAGAGGTTCTTGGTTGGCGGCGCTTCCGGCGGGGACGCCGAGGAATAGCGCGCTGAGCGCAATCCCGCTGGCCATGAGACGTTTCATTCGGTTATTGGGTGCAGCCATTTGCCAGGATCCAACGCCCAAACCAACACCGAGCCGCTCCCCACGACCAGCGTGACGATTATGGAACCTAACATTCGCCAGGGCATTTCTTGAATTTCGAGCTTATCACCTCAGCCGGGACTTGCCAAGGCCAGCTTCTTTACGCTGGGATTGCCATCCTTTCACCCAAGAAAATCTCCAGCCCCGGCGTCGTCGGATCAATGTCCATCTCGAAGCATTTCATTTTTTTGATCCGATCGGATCAAAAAAATGTATCCTTTGATATTAGGCTGCCCGCCCGCGCCAACAAGTCGGTTCGTTTCTGCCACACAAGTTTTCCCAGGTAATGGGTGGGCAATAGGGCCGATGGCAGGAGCGGGTCAATGGCAACGGCGTCCAGCCAGTGAACGCGTTCCCGCTGTGCCCACCGTTGCAACCGCAGTGCCGATGGCTCATTGTTGAGTTTGTCAGCCGGGAACTCCCGGAACCCGGCCAGGCACTTTTCATATCGCCGATTGATTTCGGCGAAATTCCACGCTCCGCTCGTAATGGCGTTATCCGAGTCGGCGCCAGCGGATGTAGCCTCAAAAGTGACGAGCGATTTCACATCGCCACCCGAGGGGTTCAGATTCTTAACTAATTCATCAACCGGACAAGGCGTGATCCATAGGCTTTTCTGCAAGCAGCCAAACCAATGGGCTCGCAACAGTCGGCGCAGGCGCAAGCGGGCGCCTGGCTGGCTTTCCGGCACATCAAAGACGACGAGTCGCCATCGTCCATCCCAGCGCCGGCTCCACCACTGCGCCGGATCCCGCCCGCCCAGGACGTGAAGCCTTCCTTTTTGTGTGAGCCGGTAAATACGCTGCACGGTTGGGCCGGCCTGTCGCTCCAGATAGGCCTTATGCTCCAGCCGGGCCAACGTATGCAAATGTCCATTACGATAAGCCCACCCCTCGAAGGATTCCGTCAGATTGCGGAAAGTGGGGTGCATGAGGGCTTCGGCCGTCCAAAGCAGGTAATACAGCAATTCCTCGGTTTCACTTTTCATAGAGCGGGAATCAGCCTAACACCTTCCGTTTGCGAGTAAATAAATTTGATCCGATCGGATCAAAAAAATGTTTGGGCGGTTGGCAGGGACTTTTTGGCGGTGAGGTGGGCGTTGCCTGATTGCGGTTCTTCTCGCGGCGGGCATTCGGGAGTCC
Organism: Verrucomicrobiia bacterium; assembly: GCA_017880715.1. Taxonomy (GTDB): domain Bacteria; phylum Verrucomicrobiota; class Verrucomicrobiia; order Limisphaerales; family UBA1319; genus JADGRT01. The sequence continues at coordinate 10,915 of JADGRT010000025.1, forward strand.
ACCTCGGTTTGGCAGAGCGGCTTGAGCGCGAAACGGCCCAGCGCTGGCGTCCGGGTACCGGGGTGCGGCCGCTCCACCCCGTCTCCCCGTTCGGTAGGTTGAAGCAGACCTATTTCCGGGTGAACCGGTCGAACACGGTCATCACCGGCAGCGCGTTTCCGTCCTCATCGAAGAAACCGCGGCTGCGCAAACCGCCCGTCACCGCCGGTTCCCACCAGAAGACCCCGAGGCCGCGATGATTCGGGGTGCTTAGCACGATGCGGTTTACCTCGTCCAGGAATTCCTTCTGACCTTCCGGGGTTTCGGGGAAAGGCCCGTTTCGTTTCCGGTATTCGGTCGGCCGCCAGCAATAAGCCACCTCCACCAGCACGATGTCTTTCTGATACTCGTTGGCCATGAAAGCCAGGTTTTCGCGCAGGTCCAACAAGGATCCATGCCACCAAGGATAGTAAGATTGTCCAATGACATCGTAATTCACGCGATAAGAATTCAACTTATCGAAAAACGCCTTGGTGGCGGCCTTGTCTCCGCCGCGGTCGATGTGAATCATGATTTTGGGGCGCGGTCCGTTGCCGCGGCCGGCGTCAACGCCGTTGATGCCCGCTTGTAACAAGTCCGCGAAGTTCTTCCAGTTGTCCGGCAATTTGCCGTCGGGCCAGAGCATCCCGGGAGTGATCTCATTGCCGACCTGCACCATGTCGGGCAGCACACCCTCGTCGCGGAAGGCGGCGATGGTATCGCGGGTGTACTCGAAGACCGCCTGGGTCAATTCGGTGTGCGACTTGCCCTGCCAGGCCTTGGGCATCGTTTGCTTGCCGGGATCGGCCCAAGTGTCGGAGTAATGATAATTCAGCAGGAATTTGTAGCCCAGTTTCTTGGCGTCTTTCGCCAGGGCGAGGGTGTATTCGAGGTTGTTCGGCAGGCTCGTTGGCGTGTGGAAGAGCCGCAGCCGAATCCAGTTGTAGCCGTGATCCCTGAAGATCTGGAGACCGGGCTTGGCCGGTCCGTTGTCTTTGAAAACCGTGCCTTTTTCCTCGGCCTGTTTCAAAAAGGAGAGGTCGGCTCCGATGGCGTAGTCGGCGGCGTGGATGGTCCCTTGCGCGCCCCACGTCCATACGAGAGCCAAAACCAAGGCCGCGCGCCACGGAAACGAGCCGGCGGCGCCTGAATTCATAACGTTCATGATTGACTGAAAAATGGGTTCAACGGCTTGCGGCCAGAGGTTGTATGTCCTCGGTGGGAATTGCACGGCTAAAATTGCCTGAGCCATTGCTTTTGGCTGCCATCTCAGGCCCCTTCGTCTTTCGGACGGCCGTGCCAAGTTCGCAAACCTTGATTTCAGTCAAGCATCGGACGAGGGCGTGTGCTAATATGTAGAAGCGAATTTACTATGGGCCCAGGAATGCCCTCACCATGAAAACCGAACCATCGAATATGCAGCCAAAACTCCCTTCGAACCCCAAAGGACTCCCCGGCGCCCAGGTGGCTAAAGCCGCGGAGCTTGTCAACTACCAGGACGGAGCGGTTGTCAGTCGCGAGATCCTCAAGAAACCGACCGGGAACGTGACCGTCTTTGCCTTCGACGAAGGCCAGGGCTTGAGCGAACACACCGCCCCCTTCGACGCGCTGGTGCAGGTGGTGGAAGGGGAGGCGGAAATCAGCATCGCCGGCCAGCCGCAGCGCGTGCTGGGAGGCGAGATGATACTGATGCCCGCCGGCCAGCCCCACGCGCTCAAGGCAATCCAGCGGTTTAAAATGATACTGACGATGATCCGCTCATGACTGGCGGGTGCCGGTCAAGCCGGGGTGCCGTCACGGTGCGCGGGCAATTCGGATGTCGGGTTGAAGACAAAACAATCGCATCCGGGACACATGAGGGTCGCGGCATACTCCGGTTTCAACTGTTGAACATAGGAGGCTTGGGGCGGGAGAGATCTCAATTGAGCGCCCAGGCCCAGGGGTAATCCGATCAAATATTCCCCCGGAATGAAAAAACCAAAGCCCGGCAAAAACCAATGCTCGTGGCTGGGGCTCGTCATCGCCGCGTGTTGTAGAACGATGGATTCGTTGACCGGGATCAGCAACGAAGCTTCATCCGATTTTTGGTTGAGCGAACACATTCCCATATAAACCGCGTGCGTCAGTTTGGCCCGAGGACAAGCGTCAGCCGATAGCCGAGCCTGCAAGGGGATCTTCACGAAGAGGGTGGAATCACGGCGCAGATGCGCCGCCCACGCGTCCTGCAGCAGGTTTAGCAGCGCGTTGATGTCAAGACGGACGCCGGCGGCGGCGGCGAACTTGTTGGTGGCTGACTTCATGACCGGCACTCTCGCATGGGTTGAAGCGTTGACTCCAATCTTTTTTCCCTAACTGCCAAACAGCTTTCGGATTTCGCCCAAGACATCGACCAGGCGATCCACCTCGACTTTCGTGTTGTAGAAATAGAAGCTGGCGCGCGCCGTTGCCTCAATGCCCAGCAGTTTCATCAGCGGTTGGTTGCAATGATGACCGCCTCGCAACGCCAGACCGAACTGGTCCGCCACGGTTACGAGGTCGTGAGCGTGAACCGACTCCATCAAAAAGCTGACCAAGCCCGCCCGCCCGGTGGAGGGTCCCAGCACCTGGATGCCTTTCATCGACGAGAGCCGGTCATAGGCATAGCCCGCCAATTCCTGATCGTGTTTGAAAATGTCGTTTCGTCCGATGGCATCCAGATAGTCCATGGCGGCATGCAGGCCAATGGCCCCGGCGATGTGGGGAGTGCCCGCCTCGAATTTATGAGGCAATTGGTTCCAGGTGCTGTGATCGTAATCCACGCTGGCAATCATATCTCCCCCAGTCTGGTAAGGCGGCATGGCCTCCAGGCGCTCGCGACGGCCATAGAGCACGCCAATCCCCGTGGGTCCGCAAAGTTTGTGCCCCGAAAAGGCCAGGAAATCGCAACCGATGGCCTGCACATCCAGGCAAAGATGGCCCGCGCTTTGAGCGGCGTCGATCAAAGTGGTGACTCCGAGTTCGCGCGCCCGGCCGCAGATTTCCGCCACGGGATTGACCGTGCCCAAGGTATTGGAAATATGCGTCATCGCCAGCACCTTGGTGCCTTGGGTCAAATAGGAATCAAGCTGGCTGAGATCCAATAACCCGTCTCGTCCGGTGATGGGCAGATAGAGGAGTTGAGCGCCGGTCCGCTGTGCCAGCAATTGCCAGGGAACAAGGTTGCTGTGATGCTCCATCTGCGTCAGCAGAATCCGGTCCCCCGGCTTGAGATGTTCGGTTCCCCAGGAGTGCGCCACCAAGTTGATGCCCTCGGTGGTGCCGCGGGTGAAAACGATTTCCGCCGGTTCCCGGGCATGAATGAATTGCGCGACCCGGCTGCGTGCGCCCTCGTAGGCCGCGGTAGCCCGGTTGCTCAGTTCGTGAATTCCCCGATGGACGTTGCTGTTGTCGTGCTCGTAGTAGTGCCGCAGGGCGTCGATCACCATCCGCGGTTTCTGGCTGGTGGCGGCATTATCGAAATAGACCAGCGGATGGCCGTGGACTTTTTGGCGCAAAACAGGGAAATCGGCGCGTAAGGCGCTCCATTTCCGGCTCGGTTTTTCGACTAATCGATTCATTCTAAATCCGACAGTTAACCCCGCGCTGCTTGACTTCAATCCAAATGGCGCGCGGGCGTCCTCGCCCAAGGTCACGAAGATTTCATGGTCATCTGAAAGCGCCAGAGGACTGGCGCAGTCCAAAACGCTTCGCGAATTCACGGCCGATGCGAGCGGGCGCCAGCTTTTGGACTGCGCCAGTCCTCTGGCGCTTTGGGAAGGATTCTTCTGACCTGTCCCTAAGTTCTCTTTGCGTTAATTCAATCGTCGTTTTTAGGTTCATGGCATTGGTGCCCGGCCAGGTTTTACATCAGGCCCAGTTCAAGCTTGGCCGCATCGCTCATCATGGCCTGGCTCCAGGGCGGATCCCACACCAAGTCCACGTTGACCACCGCGACCCGCGGAAGCTCGAGGATTTT
>JADGRT010000281.1 GCA_017880715.1 Verrucomicrobiia bacterium
GACCCGGCCTACAACGATGGTTCATGGAAGCCCCACGGCTCACGAAGTGTCGCTGTAGTGCTATACCCTTTACGGAGCAGACATATCTCCATTAGCCGGACAGGTTGAGACATTGACAATTACGGCTTTAGCAGGTCCTAACACAACTTGTTATTTTGATTCATTCGTCTTTTCGCCTTCGTCAGTTCCCGAACCAAGCACCATAGGCATGCTCGCTTTGGGCGGTCTGCTATTTGGAATTCGTCGGCGCTTTGGTTGCGCAACTGTTAGGCGGGGCGCACGCATCGGAAAATCCCAAACCCCGTAGGGGTGCCATGTTTATAGCCAAAGATGTCCATAAGATTATTTTTCAGCCCTGTAAGGGCGGCACCAGGTTGCGTTGGACAATCCATGCCGCCCCGATGGGGCTTGGAACAATCATTGGATTGGATGGATGCTATAAACATGGCGCTCCCACGGAGCTAAAAAAGCCGGCGTGACCTTTTGGGATCACGCCGGTTGCGCCACGTCAATTTTCCATCTTAATCTCTATACGTCATAGTAGAGATGGAACTCGTAGGGATGGGGGCGCAGGCGCAGGGCGTCGTGTTCCTTGCGCTTGGCGCTGGTCCACATATCCAGGAATTCCTGGGTGAATACGTCGCCCTTGAGCAGGAATTCGTGGTCGGCTTCCAGGCAATCGAGCGCCTCGCCCAGGCTCCCCGGCACGTTGGGCACCTTCTTCAATTCCTCCGGCGGCAGTTCGTAGATGTTCTTGTCCAGCGGTTCGCCCGGGTCGGTCTTGTTGATCACCCCGTCCAAACCCGCCAGCAGCAACGCCGCAAAGGCCAGATACGGATTGGCCGACGGATCGGGCGGGCGATACTCGATGCGCTTGGCTTTGGGATTCTCGCTGTAGGTGGGGATGCGCACCGCCGCGCTGCGGTTGCGCGAGCTGTACGCCAGGTTCACCGGCGCCTCGTAACCGGGCACCAGGCGCTTGTACGAGTTGGTCGTCGGACTGCAGATGGCGCACAGCGCCCGCGCGTGCTTGAGGATGCCCCCGATGTAGTGCAAGGCCATCGGACTTAGCCCGGCGTATTCGTTGCCGGCAAAGAGCGGCTTGCCCTTCTTCCAGAGGCTCTGATGCACGTGCATCCCGCTGCCGTTGTCACCAAAAAGCGGCTTGGGCATGAAGGTCGCCGTCTTGCCATTCTTCCAGGCCACATTCTTGACGACGTAGCGATAGACCATCATCTTGTCGGCCGCGCGCAGCAGCGAGTCGAACTTGTAATCGATCTCGGCCTGCCCGGCGGTGGCCACCTCGTGATGCTGCCGCTCGATGGGCACCCCCAGCGCCTCCATGGTCAGCACCATCTCGGTGCGGATGTCCTGCTGCGTGTCGTTGGGCGAGACCGGGAAGTAGCCTTCCTTGTGGCGGATCTTGTAGCCCAGGTTGGGCGCCTCGTCGCGGCCGCTGTTCCAGATGCCTTCCTCGGAATCCACGCGATAGAACGAGGTGTGGCCCTGGTTGTCGTACTGGACGTTGTCGAAGATGAAGAACTCGGCCTCCGGCCCCATGTAGGCGGTGTCGGCCAGGCCGGTGCTGAGCAGGTATTTTTCAGCGCGTTGGGCGATGCCGCGGGGATCGCGGCTGTAAGGTTCCTTGGTGCCGGTCTCGGCGATGGTGCAGGTGACCGACAGGGTGGGGACGGCGCAGAACGGATCCATAAAGGCGGTTTCCGGATCGGGCATGGCCAGCATGTCGGAGGCCTCGATGCTTTTCCAGCCGCGGATGGAGGAACCGTCGAAACCGAAGCCTTCCTCGAAGACTTCCTCGGTCAGTTCGCCGATGGGACAACTGAAGTGCTGCCAGATGCCGAAGGTATCGACAAACTTCACGTCCACCATTTTGGCTCCTTGCTTCTTCCCTAACTCGATTACACTTTTTGGTGTGCTCATTGGTTCATTCTTTGGTTTTGTTTTTGAGTGCGTCGCCGCGACTGGGTGGCACGTGCCCCAAACCCAGACGCGGCGCGCACAAGATTGTATGGGTTTGATTACGCCCCGTGATAACCCTCTTCGCCGTGTTCCGCGAGGTCCAGACCCAGCGTTTCCACGTCTTCAGTCGGACGCAGCCCGATGACCGCTTTTACGATGCTGGCGATGATGACCGTGCCGACAATCGCCAGTGCCATCGTGATCCCGATGGCCTTGAGTTGCTCGATCCAAAGGCCATGACCGATCAGCTTGGCCAGGCCGTTGGCCTTGGCCGCATCGCCGGCGAGGTTCGAGTTGACGCTGGCGGTGGCGAGGATGCCCGTGAGGAAGGCGCCCAGGGTGCCACCGACCGCATGCACGCCAAAGGTGTCCAACGCATCGTCGTAACCCAGCCAGGCTTTCAACTTATAACAGGCAAAGAACGGCACGAGGCCCGCAGCTATGCCGATAAAAACAGCGCCGGACGAGTTTATGAACCCGGTGGCAGGAGTCACCACCACCAAACCCGCCACGGCGCCAGAACAGAAGCCTAACACGCTCGGTTTGCCTTTGAGGATGTATTCCGCCATCGCCCACACAAAGGAGGCCACCGCCGTGGCGAGCGTGGTCGTCATAAAGGCGTTGGCCGCGATGCCGTCGGCCGCGACGGCGCTACCGGCGTTGAATCCGTACCAACCGACCCAGAGCATGCCGGTGCCAACCATGCACAGCACCATGCTGTGGGGCGGCATCGGTTCCCGGCCGAAGCCCAGTCGCTTGCCGAGGATCATACAAAGGATCAGGGCCGACCATCCCGAGGACATGTGCACCACGGTGCCGCCGGCGAAATCGATGGCTTTGATGGCCGCTTTCGGATTCCACACGCCATTCATTAATCCATTGATGCCCCACACCATGTGGGCGAGCGGGAAATACACCACGAACATCCACAGGATCATGAACAGCAGCAGGGCGGAGAATTTCATGCGCTCGGCGATGGCCCCGATAATCAGCGCCGGCGTGATGATCGCAAACATGAGTTGATACATCGAAAAGACGTTGTGCGAAACCCAGTAAGAGTAGTTCGTGTTGGGATTGGAATCCACGCCATCGAGAAACGCGAACTTGAAATTCCCCACCACCCCGCCAATCAGGTCGTCACCATCGGCGAAGACCAGGCTGTAGCCGCAAAGCCACCAAAGGATGCTAACCAGGCCGGCTAACATGAAACATTGCGCCAGTACCGATAAAACGTTCTTCCGGCGCACCAGTCCGCCATAGAACAGGGCCAGGCCGGGCAGCGTCATGAACAATACCAGGGCTGAGGAGGTCATCATCCAGCCATTGTGGCCCGGACCGGAGCCGCCCACTTTCGAAGTGACCTTGGCATCGGCGGCATCGGCGGCCCGCGCCCCGTTATTGATGTACGCCTCCAGGTCCCCTATGCGTTGCTCCAAGGAGGGTTCCGCTTTCGGGGCCGGCGCCTCGGCCGCCACCACCGCCGGGGGTGAAACGAATGCCATGCCTAGAATCAATCCCAGCAGTAGTATTAATTTTTTCATGGTTGGTTGGGCGTTGGGAAAGTTATTTGGAATTTGGTTTTCGAAACTAGACGGCTTTGTCGCCCCGTTCGTCGGTGCGAATCCGGACGGCATCCTCGATGGACGTGACGAAGATTTTGCCGTCGCCAATCTTGCCGGTTTTGGCCGCCTTGCTGATCGCCGCCACGGCCGCGTCCGCCTGGCTATCGGCCAGCACAATCTCCAGCTTGATCTTGGGCAGGAAATCGACGGTGTATTCGCTGCCCCGATAGATTTCGGTGTGCCCCTTCTGACGCCCAAACCCCTTGACTTCGGTGACGGTCATGCCATCGATGCCAATGTCACTTAGAGCATCCTTGACCTCTTCCATTTTGAACGGCTTGATGATCGCTTCCACTTTTTTCATGTTAAACCTTTGATTTCGCTATTGAGTACCGATCCGTGTCGCGGGCGATTCCTCGCCAATTCCGGCCACCCTTTCGGGTTCGCTGCCTAAAGCAACGGCCGTGCCATCCACGGTCACAAAGCCAACATGTATTATTTATCATATTGATATATAAGGTGTTATATATTTGTTGTTTTTGAAAACTGCGGGCGAAAAAAGAGGGTGGGTGTTGATATTTGATCAGCGCGCACGTTATGGGCCAGCTACAGGTGCGCAATGGCTCAAAGCGCGCTGAACCCGAACGCGACTCAACGCAATCCTTCGCCTGCCGGGTGAGGATTCGACGCGACTAATGGAGTTGCTTTGCAGGCCCGCGGTTGGGTAAAAAGAGGCGTGAAAACCCTGATGCCGCCTGTCGGCGGTGCGTCCCAAGGCGGGCGACCTCATGCCGGTAACCCATAATGTCGGCACGCGCATCAGTTGGAATAACCGGCCCCCGGCTTCGATCCGGCCTGAGGTGGCGGACGCCAAGCTGGGTTTGGCGAAAATGGCTCAACTCGATTGGAAGGCCCGCCGGGCGAATATGACCAAGGTGTGCACCGTTTGCCACAGTGACAACTACACCGCCAATTTCTACGACCAGTACGATGGCGTTATTAGCCTCTATAATTCCAAATTCGCCCAGCCCGGTCTGAATTTCATGAAAATCCTGACCGACAACAAACTTATCACCGAGACGCAATTCGATGAGCAAGTAGAGTGGACTTGGTGGGAAATCTGGCATCATGAGGGCCGGCGCGGACGGCATGGCGCCGCGATGATGGGAGCGGATTATACCCACTGGCACGGCTTCTATGAGGTGGCCAAACATTGGTACACCCAGTTCATCCCCGAATTGA
>JADGRT010000282.1 GCA_017880715.1 Verrucomicrobiia bacterium
GTGCGGATCCGGACATCGTTCAAGAAGCGCTGGTGGCGGGCGCGGACGGCTATTTGGTCAAGCCATTTTCGCGGGCGAAGTGCCGGGCGGCCATTCAGTTTGCGATGGCGGACGGCTTTGCTTTGGGGAATCACGTGAAGCCAGCCATGCTGCGCGGCATGGCCCCCGTCCCGATTCGACGACCACGCTGCCTGGTCTTTCGCCGCGCCAACACCAAATTCTGCCGCTGCTCCGCCAAGGGATGTGTGACAAGGAAATAGCCAGCCGGCTTCGTATCAGCGAACAAACGGTTGGCGGTTATTTGAAAGACAATGAGTTTTGCTAGTTTAATGACCGGACGCTAGTGATGAGTTGCATACGTCGCCAACCGTTGAATTGGTTAGTTGGTTAAGCCCTGACTTGTTAGAAAACCACTTTCTCGCTTTAGCGTACACCGGGCTGATTCGCCTGGCGCAGTTCAAACACCAGGTTGGTCGGGCCTACAAAGGGTGCGCAGTCAGATGGTTCGTAGCCCGGGGCTTCAATGCGGACCTTCCACCGCTGCCCGCGATTGGTCAGATCGGCCAGTACGAAACCGCCGTACCCAAAGGACTTTCCTCCGAGAGACTGCCAATCATCAACGCCGTTATTCCCAATGCCTGCCAGCGGAAAGACACGGCCAGAGGAGACCGGCTTTTTTGTCTGAGCATCAATCACTTTTCCCGTCACCCGGCCATTAAAAACCAGCCTGACTGTTTGCAGATCCGGTGTTGGCCGAGCTGCCAACAGTACTGGGAGGTATCCATCCCGGAGAATTCGGAGAGAGATTGCCTCCAGAGGTGCTCCTTCCCAGGTAACGGTGCCCGACTTGTCTGAAAGCGCCGAGAACTCAAACCAAGGCTGCTCAAGGTCATTGGCAGGCGAAACCTGGGCGCCCTCCAGTGGAAGTCCCGCTTCATCAACCATCCGAAGGCGGAGTGGCTGGGCGGGGGGCGGTACCACGTCAACCGGCCGCATGCCTGATTCCACCTTCACCGGGCGCAACGTGGCAGCATGACCGCTGGCTTGAACCGCAAGCATCATCTCGGAGGCAGCGAGGGCGCGGAAAGAAAATTCGCCCTGGGTGCCGGTAAGCAGCGTCTTGCGGGCGGCGTTGGCAGAGGTGCCCGTTACCAGGGTTACGCGCGCGCTGCTCAGGGCCTTTCCGTTCGCTTCTTTCACGGCTCCGGCCAGTTGCAGGCCGGGCTCCAGCTTGATGGCCGCCTTTCCGGCCAAAAGATCCTCCTCCCGAATCGGGTTGGCGCTTCCTGTCTGCTCGGCTAGGTCGCAGGTCGCCGACAGAAAGTCCGGATGCTCGACGCAGATCGTCAAGCCTTTTAGGTGTTCCGGAGCGGCCCCGATAGACCACTTGCCTGCGGAATCCGTTTGCACGTTGGGCCATTCGCATAACACAAAGCCGCCCGGTGCGGCTCCGCCCACAACGCTGCTGATGCTGACATTGGCTCCGCTCACGGGCTTGCCTGAATCGTCCCGCACGATGCCTCCCACTCGGCGGCCGCGGGGCATTTTGAAAACCGCTTCGGCACGCTCCGGCTTTCCGCCCGCCCACCCACCCGGCAACTGGGTGAATCCAGTGGCCGCGTGTTGAGCCCCCACGGCGACGATATCGAGCGCCAGGCGCGATGCCGACGGCAGGTCAAGAACCACCCGACCGCTCCCGTCGGTGGTGTAAGCGCCCCACTCGACGGTCTTATCGCCCGATTTAAACCAGGCTTTAACTCTGGCTCCGGCAACCGGCGTATGGTCCTGAGCATCCAACAGCCGGATGGATTGTTCCATCATTTGCCGCTGCGGGGGATAGGGTCGCCCATCATAGGATTGGTCCGGCAGCGGTTGTTTCTGCCGCCCCTGTTCCAGCGTGACGGCGGCCAGCGAGTATTTTGAGCCGGTCAGGAGCGAGCGGATTTCCAGCGAGGAAACCAGGGCGTCCGGCCGGGGATTGATTAAAGCGGTTTGCCAGATCGCCGCCAACAGGCGGCTGTTGGGCTGGCGCAGCGGGAACATGGCCCAGGCATAATCGGTGTTCGGATGGGTGACCGTGTCACTATCAATCAGGTTGTGCCAGTCAAAGTAATGCACGCCATAACGCAGCGGGAAAGCCTGTTCCTGGCCATCTTGGTAGTGGAAAATTGCCAGGGCGTTAGCTTGACCGTGGGGTGACGTGAACTCGGCAAAATGCAATAGATGCAACGCTGTAAATGGCTGATTCACCGGGATGGTGAGGCGCGTTGGAAGAAAACCTCCATCTTGGAGCTCCCGCGCGCTTGCCATTTGTATCACACCGGTAATCTCAAACGGCACCTCATGGAAGCGCTGGCGCCCTCCCAGGGGCGGGGTCCACGTGCGATACGGACGAAAGGCTTCCCAGGCAACCTTTTGCTGGGCGGCGAGGTTCAACGGCGTGAACTCAGCTTGGGGGGCGGCCGAGCAGGGTGCGGAGCCTGGCCTGAGCGTCAGCAATAATGCGGCAACGAGAAGTTGCGCCAACCGCGAAACTCCCCCCCATTCGGGGCTGGTCAGAGTGCGTCCTGGCGCCAGCCGCCACCTAGGGCAACCGGTGTTCTCCTTTGATTCAAGAGCATGTTCCTGCATAGAGGCCGGATGCTCGTACAATTGTACCACATTGTCAACTCCGGACGATATGAAGCTTCCGATATCGGCATTTTTTACTTTAGCCTCAGCGGGGTTTGGAGAATGATCCAGGGCCACATGACACGGGCCGCGATACATGGTGGTTTTAGCACTTTGGTTTTGAGCATGCCACAGAGGCTGTCTGTGCGTGTCCGGGAGGCTGTGACCGGGAGAGCCAACGGTTTGGTCCGCGCGAAGGGAACCTGGCGGAGACCCTCGAATCAAGCCGACCCCGCTGGCCTTCGATCCGGATATGCAGGCGGTTCACGCTGGATCCATACGCCCTGCTGTGTTCTGCTCTGGGTCATCTGGACTGGCGTGGCCATGCCGGCGCAGGAGCCCAAGGAATCGGCGGAGCAGCGGCTGGTGGCGCAGGGGGTTGGCGGGACGGTTTTAAAGGAGAGCGGTCAACCCATTGCCGGGGTGCAGGTGTTCCTAGAGCCGGCAAATCGGGCGGCATTGAGCGGCTCACATTTCGAAAAAACCGGCGCGGATGGCCGCTGGTGGTGTTCCCATATTGCCGCTGTCCTCCCCGAGTTGCGTCTGCGGATGGCGCATCCGGATTATGCCACCCGCCGGTTTGTGGCGGGGCGCGGGAGCGAGCGAGAAGCGGGCGCGGAGTTGATAGCGCTCCCGGAACTGCTGGCGGGCACAGCAGTGGTGTTGATGGCCGAGGGTTTTGCGGTATCCGGGCGCGTGCTGGATGCGGCGGGCAAGCCGGTGGAAGGCGCGAAAATATCGGGCGGCGATTATCCGGTTTGGACTCCGTTTGATGGCCGGTTCACCTTGAAACACTGCGGGGCGGGTGGCTTGGCGCTGCTGGTTCAGGCTCGAGGCCATGCGCCTGTTCGCCAGACGGTGCGGGTCGGACCGGACATGGGCGCGCTGCAAATTCAGTTGGAAAAGGGGAACATCCTGCGAGGTCGCGTCATCGACCCGCGCGGCCAGCCAATTGGGCGCGCGGTCATCGCCGTGAGACAATGGCAGGGCATGGAGACGCCGGAATGGAAGTGGACCACGGACGCGGCGGGCCGTTTTGCGTGGGATTCGGCACCCGACGGTGAACTGCTTGGCTCGATAACCAGGGAGGGTTATGAGCCGGTCTCGGGCCGGGTGCTTCGGGCGGTCGAAGAAGAGCAGGTTATTCGTTTACGAAGACCGTGGCAACTCGTGGGACATGTCGAGGATGCGGAGTCCCACAAACCGGTCACTAATTCCTGGATTACTCCGGGCCGGTTGGTTGGTGGAAGTGTGCAATGGGATCGCAGCCGATCGACGAATCTGCATCAATCGCGATTCAGCCTGGCTCTCCCTGGTGGTCGTTTTGCGCAAGTGTTGTGGGTGGAAGCCGAGGGTTACTACGGGGAGAGATCGCGAGTTATTCAGCCCGAGGAAGATGAACCCGAGGTGAGGATTGCATTGACGAAAGGACAGGTCATCACGGGTTGGGTGGCACTGCCAAACGGAGCGCCGGCGGCCGGGACCCGGGTGGCTTTGGGTGTGGAGGAAAAACCCGTCGCGTTGGGCGACGGAAGGTTTTTTGCCGCAGATTCGGGTTGCTTGACGACTGCGGACGCGACCGGGCGCTTTCAGTTTTCGCCTCACCGGCAAGTGAGTTGGCTCGCTGCCGTCCACGACCAGGGATATGCCGAAGTGGTCGTTGACGGCGCCATCCCAACCGCGAAACTGGTATTGGCCCCCTGGGGAAGGATGGAGGGCTGGCTGCGCGCGGGCGGTCAGGCGGTGACCAACCAATTGGTGGGTTTGGGGCGTTTGGATGAGCGGGGACCGGGGCTTCGACAGCAGGAGTACACCGCACTGACCGATGCGCGCGGCCGTTTTGTCTTCGAAAAGGCGCCCGCCGGACGGCAGTTGGCGGGGCGGGTGATCAACGGCTTGCTCAGTCATTGGACGCCGGTTGAGATTAAGCCCGGCGAAACGGCCAGGATTAACTTAGACCACCCGGGCCGGCGGGTTTCTGGACGGCTGCGAATGGCCGGCTTGGATCCCGAGGCGGATTGGGAGCAAAGCCCGATCTGGTTGCGGGTGAAGTTGCCGCCGTTGGTGGCGCCGTCCCTGGACAGCCCGGAAGCGCAACGGAGCTGGAGAA